>CAYVUX010000131.1:0-8400 GCA_964455075.1 uncultured Desulfobacteraceae bacterium
TTCACGATAGGATCTCTGCTACAGGCAGTGTCCCGGTTCCTTCGCAACCGAAAGCCGCCTCAATCACACGTCCGTAGATTGTTCGCGGGCAAGCCCGCTCCTACAGGGAAATCGAAAGTCTGTCAGGCTAACATCACAATGCGATGATATCTCATTCCCCTTCAAAGACATAAGGATGCGAAAACCGGTGCACCATTTCTATTTGGGCCCATGAGGTACTCATTAAGAACCAAAAAAACACGTCATTCCGGGCGAACGACGCGAACCGAGAGAGATCCGGAATCCGAGATGACGAATTACAATACAGCCTCCGAGGCCGTAATCGTAGGGTTCTCCGGGGTAGGTCATGATTTTGGCAACCGACGTCCATTACAAATCCGGGGGCGGTGCGGTGGCGGCCGGAGTCGTCTTTGCCTCCTGGGAGTCCGGGATCGCTGAAGATATTGTGCTCAAAAGCATATCCCGCGTGGAGCCCTATGAACCAAGCCAATTCTTCAAGCGCGAGCTCCCTTGCCTCCTGGAGATGATCCAATCAATTCCCTATCGGCTGTCGGCAGTGGTCATTGACGGGTACGTGACCCTGGGGGATTCGGGAAGGCCGGGCCTGGGGATTTATCTGTTCGAAGCTCTGGGTGGGTTTCCACCGGTGATCGGCGTCGCAAAAGCGCCGTTCAGAGATACGCCGGAGGAATGCCGTGTTTACCGGGGCGGCAGCAGGAACCCCTTGTACGTGACGTCCGCTGGCATGCCGTTGGAAGAGGCAAAAAGAAACATCCAGTCCATGCACGGACAATATCGCATCCCTGCCATGCTCAAACAAGCCGACCGGGCCTGCCGAGGCCTTCCGGATTTTTTACCGATTTAAGCCTTGGGCTTAAATCGGTAAAAGGATGCGGCCGTCCTTGTGAAACCTATGGGGAGGAGGCGGAAGAGCCTGCTGCATCATGCACCAATTCGATCACCACTACCTCGGGAGGGGAGAGGAACCGGATCGGCGGTCCCCACGTGCCCGAACCCCGACTCACATACAGGCGCGTGCCGGGGCCGATCTCGTAGAGACCGGCGTCCATGGGAAAGAAGAGTTTCGTGATCAAGGTGAAGGGGAAGATCTGGCCCTTGTGGACATGCCCGGAAAGCTGGAGGTCAAAGAGATCCATCGCCTGCCTGTCGACGACCGGTCTGTGTTTGAGGAGGAGGGTAAACCGGTCTTGTGGAAGGGTGGAGAGCATGGACTTCTCCGAGCCGGGGTTTCGCCGGCCGAATCGTTCTCCAGCCCGATCATCGACCCCGGCAATGTTCATGTCCCCATCCACGGTGACGCCTTCGCCCCGAAGCAGCCTGAAACCGGCCGCTTTCGTAAATGCCGTGGCCTTTTTGAGGCCCGCGTAGTATTCGTGGTTGCCGGTGACTGCAAAGGCCCCGTAAGGGGGGTCGATATCCCGAAACATCGCGGCCAGATTCGGCAGGCTGTCGAGCTGTGCGTCCACAAGATCGCCCGTGGAGACGAGGATGTCCGGTTTTGCATCCTTGACCTTTTCGAGGATCCGTTTCAAACGTTTCTCCCTCACGATCACTCCGAGGTGGATGTCCGATATCTGCACGATGGTCAGGTTGTTTGCGGGAGGGGGGATCTTGGGTGTTTTGAGGACCACGCGGGTCGCTCGAATGTCCAGGGCCTCCCAATACCCGTAAATCGCGATGATCACCGATACTCCGAGAGCGATGAAAAAGGCAGCCGAAGGGGAGGCCGCCACACGGGCAAAAGGGGGCCCCTTGAGAAGTCCTACAAGATGAAGCCCCAGCCGGCCGACATCCAGGACCAGGGAGGCGGACACCAAGAGAAGAAGTAGGCCCATCCACACGTATCCAACATACGCGAAAAGCCGGGCCGCCCACTCCACCCCCGCCTTTTCCGAGACGCGGACGAGAACCGGGGCTAGGATCATGAGGAGCATGAAAATCAAGAGCCCTGCGCGAAACGGCGTACTCAGGGCGACGGCGGATCGCACCTTCAAGAACGCATACAAATGCAGCGTCCCGTATAGGGTTAAAAAGACGATCAAGAACACGGCATATCCCACGGCGGCGAACCTTCCTGCATAATGTGTATCCCTTCAATATACATGATGCTTGCAGGGGTTCGTCAATGAACAGGTGGTTTTTATGAGAGAGGGAGGAAAGCACGCGGGCAAAAAAGGCCCTAAGACCGAACGTAAGAATGGGCGCGCAGCTTCTTTCGCGCCCGCCCAATCGCATAGGTTCTGATTCCCAGCGCCAGAAAGAAGTCTGATTACTGGAGATTCAGTGCGATGATGGACCTTTATCAAGATAGAGAATGGAGAGTTCTTCCTGAACGCGGCTGAAATGTTTGTCATTGGTGAGAATTAGGTCGGCCTTTCGCTCCAGTGCTGTGGCCGCATGCAGGGAGTCCGGAGTGCGCAGGCCGTAACGTGCCCTCAGGCGAGCGGCTTCCCGGCCTATTGCCGAGGAAACCGGCACGACCGATAGATTGGGAAACCGGTCCAGGTACTTGAACGTCTTCATGGCCAAATCAGGGCGGCCGAGCCGATATGCCGGGACAAGCAACTCTGCAAACACGAGGCTGGACATGACCGCTCCAAAAACGCCCTGCTCGATCTTGTGGAATAACGTTTTCAGCGGCTTGAAATGCTGCTCATAACGTTCGAGAAAGTAGACAAGCACCACCGTATCGAGAGCCACGGTTGAGCCCGGTTCGATTTGTGAGATGCGATTCACTTGTCCCACTCTTCTCTCATGGTTTCAAGCTCTCTATGGTAGCCCTTCCAGACATCTGAAGCGCATTCCAGAAGTTGTTCAAGTGCGGAGTCGGCTGCCTTGCGCATGATAATCTGTCCGTCTTCCATTTCGATTTCCAACAGATCCCCCGGACGAAGCTTTAGGGATTTGCGGATACTCACCGGGATGACGACTTGTGATTTGGTACTTAAGCGAGCCAAAGGCATGGAAGGCTCCTGTTTAGTTTTACTTCAAGGTAAAACAATCGGAGTTTGGGTGTCAAGGGCAAACAAATCTTCGTGAAGCCGACTGTTGGCACCGCTTGGGAGAGGAGTGAGGTTGCGGGCCTCGATGGTGTTTTGCTTTGTCAAGCCGAGTCTGGTATGTTAACTACGTCTCGTCGGTAAGAGAAGGTAGGAATAAGCGCAACGAAAGAGAAAACTTATGAAACGCTCTCCCGCCCGGCCTTACTACAGGCGGCCTCACCGGCAGGAGGCAGGAGGATTTTGAATGAGTCTGGATACGATGATTCGGCGCCTGAAGGCCCACCCGCGGTACCATGAGATGGGGATGATCGCCAGCCATCTCGGGGTGGTTCGGGCGACGTCGAGAGACGGCGCCGCGGTGAAAAGCATCGAGGTCCGTTTTGACCAGGAAGCGGTGCACAGGATCAAGACAGAGACCAAGGAGATGCCCGGCATTGTCGAGGTATTGATCGAGACATACGAGGGAACCCTGAACGTGGGAGACGAAATCATGGCGGTGAGCGTGGGAGGGGACATTCGGCTGCACGTTTTTCCGGCGCTCACGGCCGCGGTGGACCGGATGAAGGAAGAGGCCTCGGCCAAGAAAGAGATATTGGATTCGGGAGACTGAGCATGGGCATGGTGGATGTGGGCGACAAACCGGTCATGGTGAGGAGAGCGGAGGCCGCGGGGCGAATCCTGCTTTCATCGGTAACCATGGGAAGTGTGCGACGGGGAGAGATCAAAAAAGGGGATCCCTTGGCGGTAGCGGAGGTCGCCGGCATGAACGCGGCCAAACAGACCCACCTTCTCATCCCTCATTGCCATCTGATCCCTGTGGATTCGTTGTCATTTGCCTTCGAAATGGACGAAACGGGCATCGAGGCCCGTTGCTCTGTGCGGGCGAAAGGCCGTACGGGAGTGGAGATGGAAGCCCTCGTGGGCGTCTCCGTGGCGCTGAATACCCTGTGGGACATGGTGAAATACCTGGAGAAAGACGAAGAAGGTCAATATCCCCGAACCCGGATTACCGATATCCGGGTAGTAAGCAAACGCAAGGACCGTCTTGAGGAGCGTGAGTGAAAATGAAGGGACTTCGATGGCTGGTTCCGCTGGTGTTGGGCCTTGTTCTTCAGGTCCAGCCGGTGTTGGCAGAGAAGGCCTATGTGTCCGATTCGTTTGAAGTCACATTCCGTTCCGGACCGAGCATTGAAAACCGTGTACTGGCTCTTCTTTCCTCCGGCGAGCCCGTTGAAGTCCTGCAGTCGCGGGATGAGTGGAGCCGCGTGCGGCTGCTGGGTTCGGACAGGAAATCCCAGGAGGGCTGGATCCTGACCAGATACCTGATCCGTAGGCCGCCCTGGAAGGCCCGCGCGGAAGCCCTGGAGCGGGAAAACGAAAAGCTCAAAAAAGAGCTCACGGATCTTCGGCAGAAGTGGGAGCGGGACGCCGGTGAAGGGAAAGAGGCGCTGGTGAAACTTGAACAAACCGAGGCGGCATTGACGGCACTGGAAGAGCAATACCGGTCTCTGAGGCAAGAGGCTTCAGACTACCTGGAGTTGAAGTCCGTTTACGAGGACACCAAGAAACGACTACAAAGCGCCACTGAGACGGCCCGTACCGTGTCGCTGCAGATGGAAAAATTGCAGAGCTCCAAGCGTGAGCGATGGCTCGCCACGGGCGCCTTGATTTTGCTCTTTGGGCTTTTGATCGGCGGCATCCTGGGTAGGCAGCAGCGCAAGCGAAAGTCCGCGTATTTTTAGATCTCCCGTCCCTCGGGAAAATACCCCACCTGAAGGCAATCTGTGAAAAAAACGGTTTTTCCGCAAAATGGGGATCTAATGGTCCCAAATAGAAATGGTTCATGCGGTTTTTGCATCCTTATAGCGTTGAAGAGGGGTAAAAAATCGTGGCATTCTGATTTTGGCCTGATAGACTTCCGATCCCCCTGTAGGAGCGGGCTTGCCCGCGAACAAGCTCCGGACGGCTGAGCGAGGCGGCGTCTTCCCGGCGGCCTTAACGAAGGAATGGATGCATGTACCTGGAACCCAACATGAAACAGGCGGTGATTCGCCGCAACGTGCTGAAATTCGCCGGGGCCGACACCCTGGCCACCTCCCACGTGCTCGCCGCCGCGGCATTGAAGCTCGAGCCTTTTCCGGACCTCTTTCTATGCGGGATGCAAACCATTGACAGCGATACAGGGCACGTGGGTCCTCAGGTTGCCGAAGGGATCGACCTTCCCCAGGTGTGCGGAGTCAATGAGATTCACCGGGAAGGGGATGCCCTGGTGGTGAAGCGCTTGATCGACGGCTTCCTGGAGACCGTGCGGGTGACACTTCCCGTCCTTATGACCGTTTCGCAGGAACTCTGCCCGCCAAAGGATCTGTCGCTGGGGGCGCTCGAGGTCGCCTTCTCGGAAGAGAACATCGTGGTCTGGGGGCGCAAAGAACTGGGACTTAAAACGGAAGAAGTCGGCCTGCAGGGATCCGCGACACAGGTATGGCGACTTCATCGCCCTCCACGAAGAAAAGAAGGCGAAGTAGTCAGCGGCCCGCCCGAGAAGCTCTTGGACAAGTTCCTCTCCAAGCTGGAGGCCCTGAGTCTCCTGGAGGAAGATAATGACCGGGGATGAGGCTTTGAGCGGAGTGTGGGTTCTCGGTGATTACAGGAACTACTTCCAGAACCGCGTTACGCTGCAGCTCATTGGAAAGGCCAAGGAACTGGCGGAGGGGATGAATGCCCGGGTCGCTGTGCCGGTGTTGGGGCAGGGCATTCATCGTTTTGCTATGGAATACGTGGCCCACGGCGCAGATGCGGTCATCGTGGGGGAGCACGAAGGGCTGAAGGACTACCATGTGGAGGCCTATTCGGCGGTGCTCGCACGGTGGGTGAAGGCGTTTGGGCCGCAGGTTTTTCTGGCCGGGGGGACATCTTTCGGCAGGGAATTCTTCCCACGGCTCGCCAAGAGACTGGACACGGGGCTGAGTGCAGACTGTGTGGAGCTCGAGCTGGACGCGGAAAGCGGCCTCGTCATCCAGACGACGCCGGCATTTGGAGGCGATCTCCTTGCCGAGGTGGTCACTCCGAAGCACCGGCCTCAGATGGCCACGGTGCATCCCGGGATCTTTACGGAGCGCCCCCACGACGCGGACGCGGTGGGGCGAATCCTCTATGCGGACGTGGGGGAGCTTCCGGAACCCCGGGCAAGACTCGTCAGAAGCCGTGCAGTGGGTTCCAAAAAAGTGAACTTGGAGAACGCCGAAGTAGTGGTGGTGGGAGGAAGAGGCGTGGGTTCCGCAAAGCTTTTTGAGCGGCTCTTTGAGCTTGCCGAACTCTTGAACGGAGTGGTCGGGGCCACAAGACCGGCGATTCGTGCCGGGTGGGCGGAGGAGGATCGGCTCATCGGGCAAACGGGCAAGACCGTGAAACCGAAGCTCCTGATCAGTGTGGGGACTTCGGGGGCCCTTCAGTACACCGCAGGCATCATGGGGTCGGAGACCATTGTGGCGGTGAACCGGGATCCGAACGCACCGATTTTCCGGATCGCCGACCTGGGCCTGGTGGGAGACGCCGGGAAACTGGTGCCGCTTCTTCTCGAGACGCTCGGGAAAAGAATGTAGAGCAACGTAGCAAACAGCCGGCCGCAGGGCCGAGGGGCAAAAGAACCCTACATGGAGATTCATTTCCAAGAAGGACGGATCAGCGCGCATCACAATTACCTGGCCAACGGAATGATGACGCCGGGTTTTGTGCTGGGCAACCCCGATGCGCCGGAAGGTTTCTATTTCCTGGCGGACATGGTGTTGCCCGGGGAGAGCACTCCTCGGATTTCGGCCCGCTTATTTGACGAGGGGGGAGGCAGGCTGGTGGAGATTCACTGGAACCGAATACACGGCAATCCCGGCGGCTGCGTCCGTACGTCCATGCCGGATCGCGAACGCGGAAGGGGACCGCTTGCTGGAAGTGCGGACCGAGCGGTTCACAAACGGGTTTCTGACCAGAATGACGGCCCTTCTCCACGACGAGAAGGGGGTCGTGCGGCTTGCCCCTTTAGGGGAAAGTGTGCGGATCGAGGGGTCTTGCCAGCCTGCACTGACATCTCCTTTTGCTTCTGCAAAGTGAACTCGCGCTCCTTTGCCTGCAGAAGCGTTCCACGAAAAGGAAGGGTCGTAGGTCTCGGGGGACGGGCGGCCAAGGGGGCCGGTAGAGAAAGGACACGGCCATGAAAGGGATTTCGTGCGAAATAGTCACCGTTGGAAGCGAGATTCTTCTGGGTGCGATAGAGGACACGAACTCGGGCTACATTGCCCGCGAACTGGCACAAACGGGCATATCGGTGCGGTTTCGAACAAGCGTCGGAGATAGGCAGGATGAGATCGCAGGCGTCATTTCGGCCGCAGCAGCAAGGTGCGATGCCGTTATTGTCACCGGGGGGCTCGGGCCCACGCGGGACGATCTGACCCGGGAAGCCGTGGCCTCCGCCGCGGGGGTGGAGCTCGAATACCGCGAAGATCTGGTGGAACAGATACAAAAGGTGTTCCAATCCGCTGGCTATGAGATGCCGGATAACAACAGGAAACAGGCCTTTGTTCCGCGGGGCAGCAAGTCCATACCAAATCCGGTCGGTACGGCACCGGGTTTTGTCGCCGAAGTCGGGACAAGGCCCGTGATATGCCTCCCCGGGGTCCCGCGTGAGCTCGAATACCTGCTGGAAAGGGAAACCCTACCCTGGCTCAAGAAGCGTTTTTCCCTCGGCTCGGAGGGGTTTGTGTCACGGGTGTTGAAAGTGATTGGCATTGGAGAGAGCAAAGTGGACTGGCTCATCGGCGATCTCATACGCTCGGAAGGCGATTTGGAGGTGGGCCTCCTCGCGTCCGTGGGCGAGGTCTGTGTTGTGATCACGGCCCGAGCGAGAGACCGTTCAGAGGCGCTCGAACGGACGGCCGCGCTGGAAAAGGAAATCCGGTCTCGACTGGGGAAAAAGGTGTTCGGGCAGGATGAGGACACCCTGGAGGGCGTCATTGAGAGGCTGCTGGCCGAGAAGAGCCTGACCCTTGCGGTGATGGAGACCTTCACCGGGGGCGCCGCCGCTGCGAGGCTGCATGCTCTTCCGTCCTCCATGCTGCGGGAAAGCCGCGTGCGCATGGGATGGGATCAAGCGAGCGCCGTCTTCGGCGAGATCCCCCTCCCCGGGGAAGAGGGTCTCGCCCTGTCCCTGGCGTCGCGGATTCGGGAAGAGGGGGAAGCGGACCTGGGCTTGGCCATCGTGGGCTTTCCGGAACAAAAGGCGAAAAAGGAATACATGCTGGAGGCGGAGGCGGCCGTATCCGGGAGAAAAGTCCGCAAAAGCTTCCGCTGGAAGATGGGAGGGGACCTCTCCATGCTCCAGCGGCGG
>CAYVUX010000132.1:0-8251 GCA_964455075.1 uncultured Desulfobacteraceae bacterium
ACTTCCACCTCCCAGTTCGCGCCTGCTCCCAGGCGCACGGATTCCGGATCTCCCTCGCTTCGCGTCGGTCGTCCGGAATGACGTTTTCTTGCCATTGCGACACAGTCTCTCACGGATTGTCTCAAGACTTTTGGCCGGCATGACGAAATGCGACACAGCGCAGCCTGCGCTGTTTACTGCAGCCGATTTTCCACAGCCCAGCGCGCCACCTCCCGGGGGCTCTCCAGCACGGAGACGCCGGCTTGTTTCAGGGCCTCCATTTTTCCTTCCACGGTGCCTGCAACTCCCCGCACAATGGCGCCCGCATGTCCCATGCGCTTTCCCTTGGGTGAAAACCTTCCGGCAATGTAAACGGCCGCGGGCTTTTTCATGCTCTGAGAGATGAACGCCGCAGCCCGCTCTTCCTGTTCGCCTCCCACCTCCCCCACGACAATGACGGCATCCGTCTCTGTGTCCTCCTCAAAAAGCGCAAGAAGGTCCGGCAGGTTGGTGAACACGACCGGGTCCGCGCCCATACCCACCACGGTGCTCTGCCCCACGTGGGATTGGGATAGAATTCCTGCAAACTCATAGGAAAGGGTACCGCTTCGGGAGATGACACCCACCCGGCCCGGCGCGAAGAGCGCGGCCGGCATGATCCCCATCTTGCCCAGGCCGGGGACCAGGATGCCCGGGGTGGTCGGTCCCAGCGCCAGAACGCCGCTTTTCCGGACATAGGCGCGCATCCTCATGACATCGTGTACGGGCACGTGCTCCGGGACGACCACGATAAACGATATCCCGGCGTCCACGGTTTCGTAGAAGGCGTCCAGGACAAAGGGCGCGGGAACGAAAAACACCGAGGCATTTGCCCCGGTTTCCCGGACCGCGTCATTGACCGTATCGAATACGGGAAGCCCCTCCACGGTCGTTCCGCCCTTTCCCGGGGTAACTCCGCCCACCACGTTCGTATGGTAGTCCAGCATCCATTTCGTCTGGGTGCTTCCAATCTTTCCCGTGATCCCCTGGACCAGGACCCGGCTGTCCCGGTTAAGAAGAATGCTCATGGATTCCCTCGATTTTGTTTCATTGTTCTCCGTTTGCGTGTGTCGTGCCTTCGATACTGTGTCGTAATTCGTCATCCCGGATCCCGGATCGGAGTCCGGGACAGGGCGCGATCCGGGATCCAGAAGTTCACGAAAAGATGGCATTTTTTTAGATTCCGGATCTCCCTCGCTTCGCGTCGGTCGTCCGGAATGACGTTTTTTCGAATTACGACACAGCCTCCTTCGCAGGAGCCGGGCTGGGGCTAAAGCCCTACGATTTCTCCAAGCCGCTCCACGGCCCTTTCCGTCTCGGGCTCGGTCACCACGTGAACCCCTCCAGCCCGAAAAATCTTCCAGGTCTCCTCCTGGAGGTTTCCCAGGGCTTTTGCCACCACGGGAATGGAGACTTCATGCTCTTTCATGTACCGAACCACTCCCTTAGCCCCTTCATGAATGGGATTGATGCCCCCGTAAATATTGATGAACACGGCCCGCAAACCCTCTTTCATCATCAGCAATTCCATGCAGTTGTACAGGAGATCCGCGGTGATCCCTCCGCCCGTTTCGAGGAAGTTGGCCGGCCGCATGTCTCCGCTTCCAATGATGTCCATGCTCGCCATGCCCAGGCCCGCCCCCGAGGCGATGATGCCGATATCCCCGTCCAAATCCACATACGATACCCCGATTTCCTTGGCCTTGCTTTCAAGGGGGTTTTCCAGCCTGCCGGACGGATCGCCGACGGAATAGGGGATCCGCGAGACCGCCGAGTCATCGACTTCCAGCACGGCATCTACCGCCGAAAGCCCTCCGCCCTCAAGAACCGCAAGGGGGTTGATCTCCGCGATGATCGCCTCGTGATCGGCAAACACCTTGTAGAGACGCACCAGGACGTCCGCACAGCCCACCATCAGCCGCCCGGAGACACCGAGGCCCTTGAGCAGATTTCTTGCCTGATAGGCGTAAAGAGCGCTCCCCGGTTCCACATGAAAGGAAGCCACTTTCTCCGGGGCCTTGGAAGCCGTCTCTTCGATGCGCACCCCGCCCTCGGTGCTCACAACCAGCACCGGTTTGCCTTCATAGCCGTCCACGGTGACCCCCATATAAAATTCCCTGGCAATATCCTGACGGGCGCAGACCATCACCTTGCGGACCGGGAGCCCCCGGACCTGCGAACCAATAAGGCTTCCCGCATGGGTTTCCAGTTCCTGAGGCGTGCCGGCCGGTTGGATCCCGCCGGCCAGGCCGCGGCCGCCCACCAGCACTTGCGCCTTGACCATCACCGGATATCCGATCACGTCACCGGCCTTGAGGGCCTCTTCCACGGTCCCCACAACACGATACCGGGGCACCGGGATTCCCGCCTTGTCAAAAATCTCGACCCCTTCATGTTCATGCAGTCTCATGCCTCTTTCTCTCCTTATGCTTTGCCGATTGGTGGGACTCCCGGCCCTGAAACAGAATTTTCTTGACAAAGGCCTTATATATGTCCTTAAAGAATTAATCAAGAATTTTATCGCAAAATGTAATTACAGATTTTATTGAACTCTTGGGTTGCGCATGGACGAAGGGCAGGGGCGGGAGAGGAAACACACCGAGCATCACACGGATCACTCCCAGAAGGCCTACAACGGGATTCGGGGCATGTTGTACCGGAAGGAACTGGTCCCCGGGCAAAAGGTCTCTTGCAGGGATCTCGCAGACCGCCTGGATATGAGCCTGACCCCCGTTATCCAGGCGTTTAAGTACATGGAGTACCAAGGATTTATCCGCCACGAACCGAGGCGGGGATACTACCTGACCCCCCTCAGCCTTGAGGAGCTCGAGGAGATCTTTGAACTCCGGGAATTGCTGGAGCCGGCGCTGGTTCCGGCGACGGTCGATCGGCTCACACAGGACGGAAAATCCCGTTTGAAAGCGGCGCTCGAGGCCCATTTCTCGGCGGAGAGGGAGGTCTATCTTCAGGAAAGGCTTTTTAAGAATGTGGAGTTTCATCTGACCCTGGCCTCGCTTTCCCACAAAGCCACCCAGGTTCGGATACTGCGCAATCTCTTCAACCTTCTGCTCCTCAAATACGGCGGAAATCAGGCATCCGTGGAAACCATGGATTCGGTCGACGAGGAGCACCGGATGGTTTTTGAATGCGTGGTCGCGGGGGATGCGCACGGTGCAAAAGACCTGCTCTTGAGGCACGTGCGGAACGTAAAAGGCCAGGTGCTGGAACGCTTCCGGAAAATCATGAGCGAAATCGAATTTCCGGAATTCTGAGGATACCAGCCTGTAAAGGCTGTTTTGTAATTCGTCATCCCGGACAAGCCCCGTGAAACAGGGCGCGATCCGGGATCCAGAAATTCACGAAAAGACGGCTTCTTACTGGATTCCGGATCTCTCTCGCTTCGCGTCGTTCGTCCGGAATGACGTCTTTTTCCAATTGCGACAGAGTCTCCTGTAGCTGGCAGACAGCCCAAATGGACGGATCCGCCCTGCAGGATCTCTCCAGGGACAACACTCGACTACCCTATTTTGCATGATACGAAGGAGGAGGAACCACCATGGGACTGATGACCAAGAACGAGTACATTGAATCATTGAGGCAGATGAATCCCACCGTGTATATGTTTGGGGAAAAAATAACCGACGTGGTGGAAAATCCCAGGCTCCGCGCCGGTATCGAAGCCACCGGAGCGACCTACGAACTGGCCGAGATGGACGAATTCAAAGATCTTATCCTCACCGAAAGCCCGCTCATCAACGAGACGGTCAACCGGTTCACCCTTCCGCCTTCCTCTGTGGAAGACCTTGTCGCCAGGGTCAAGCTCAACCGCCGCCTGGGCGGCTACGTGGGAACGTGCCATCAACGGTGCACCGGGCTGGACTGCCTTTCCACCCTTTCCATTGTGTCCTACAACATCGATCAGAAATACGGCACCACGTATCACCGGAATTTCACAGAATTTCTCAAAAATGTTCAGAAAAAGGACCTGACAGGGAACGCCGGGGTGACCGACATGAAAGGGGACCGCTCGGTTCCGCCCCATGCCCAGGAGGACAAGGACATGTACCTCCACGTGGTGGAGCGCAGGGAAGACGGTATCGTGGTGCGCGGAGCCAAGGCCCACCAGACGGGATCCCTGTCTTCCCACGAGATCATCGTCTTGCCGACAAGAGCGATGCGAGAGGGAGATGAAGACTATGCAATCGCTTTTGCCGTTCCCTCCGACGCCCCCGGTCTCATTCATGTGGTGGGGCGCTCCACACTGGACAAGCGCGAGCTGGAAGGATGCGACGTGGGCAACATCAGGTACTCCAAGTACTGTCCCACCTTGATATTCAATGACGTTTTCGTTCCATGGGAAAGGGTTTTCATGTGCGGTGAGGTGGAATTCGCCGTGGACATGGTCATCAAGTTTTCGGCGTTCCACCGACAGAGCCACGGGGGCTGCAAAGCCGGCAAGATCGACTGCATGACCGGAGCCGCTCTTACCATGATGGACTACAACGGAACAGCCAAGGCGGGTCATCACAAGCAGAAAGTCATCGATATGATCCACAGGGCGGAGACGCTTTACGGCTGCTGCCTGGCGTCGTCGTACGAAGGCAGGGAACAGCCCTCCGGCACATACTACATCGACACGGTCCTGGCCAACGCGTCCAAGATCCATGAAGGGAAGGAATTGGCCGAGGCCATTCGGCTCATGATAGACGTGAGCGGCGGTTTCGTGGCGGACCTCCCTTCGGACAAAGACTTTGAACTCCCGGAGGTAGGCGACCTTTTGAAAAAATACCTGAAGGGAGCAAACGGCGTGCCGGTGGAAAGCCGGATCAAAATGTTCCGGCTGGTTGAGAAGATGGCGCTCGAAAGCGCGGACACCATTTCCGACATCCACGGCGGGGGCTCGCCCGAAGCCCACAGGGTCACTATTTTTCGCGAAAGCGATCTGGAGGGCAAGAAGAACGCCGCAAGAAGGCTTGCCGGAATCGAAGACTGATCAACCTTATTGCCGCAAACGGCACGATGCACGGCATGCCCTGGCAGTGCATGCCGTGCATCGTGCAAAATCTCGGGGAATTCCGCCCGGAAAGCCCCGCCCGCCCCGTTTGGGTGCGTGCAATCATAGAAACGCCCGGCGGGCTTTGAGGAGGCGGATAATATCAGGATCATGGAACCTTACGATGTCCTTGTAATCGGAGCAGGCGTTGTCGGAAATGCGATTGCGCGGGAGCTCTCCCGTTTTCACCTGCAGACCGCCGTGATCGAGAAGGAACTGGACGTGGGAATGGGAACCAGTTCCAGAAACAGCGGCGTCCTCCACTCCGGCATCCACTACAAACCGGGAACCCACCGGGCCGAACTGAACGTCCGGGGAAACGCCATGATGCAGGATCTCTGCAGAGAGCTCAAGGTGAAAATCCGGTATATCGGAAAATTGACGGTGGCTCGCGACGAGGTGGACGTGGAAACACTCCACCGGCTGAAAGACCAGGGGGAAGCCAACGGCGTCCCGGGCCTCGAAATTGTTGGACGCGAACGCATGGAGCGCATTCAGCCCGGGGTCGGAGGGATCCGGGCACTGTGGTCGCCCACCACGGGGATCATTTGCCCCTACGGCCTGACCATTGCGCTGGCCGAGAACGCCTTCGCAAACGGTGTGACATTTCATCTGGGCCAGGCGGTCCGGTCCATGGAGAAAAGCGACGGCCTTTTCCGGGTCAGAACGGACTCCGGGTCGGTCTTTGAAGCCCGGGTTCTCATTAATTCCGCGGGCCTTTATGCCGACGAGATCTGCCGTATGCTGGGGATCCACCAATACCGGATCTATCCCTGCCGGGGCGAATACCTCATACTGGACAAGCGCCTGGAGGGAAGCCTTTCGGTGCTCGTTTACCCTGCGCCGCGCAAGGGAAGCGCCGGTCTGGGGATCCATCTGACCAACACCGTGGACGGGAACATCCTTATCGGCCCGAGCAACGAGTATGTCGAGGCGCCTGATGACCACGCCTGCACCGACGACGTCCTTGCGCTCCTCAAGAAAGAAGGCCACCAATTGCTTCCCGGCATCTCCGGCGCCGATTTCATACGGAGCTTTTCCGGACTGAGGCCGAAACAGACTCCTCCCGGCACGGGCGGGTTCAAAGACTTCGTCATTGAGAGCCGAAAGGACATTCCGGGGTTTATCAATCTCGTGGGGATTGAAAGCCCGGGCCTCACTTGCTCTCCCGCCATCGCAGCAATGGTTCGGGATCTGGTGTCGGAGCTCCTCCCCCTCCGGGAAAAAGAAGGCTTTTCCCCGGAGCGTCCGGGTCGGGCCGGGTTTTTCTTTGAGCTCGATCCGGAGGAGAAGGCAGCCCTGGTCGCGGAGAATCCGGACTACGGGGAGGTCGTCTGCCGATGCGAGCAGATCACCAAGAAGGAAGTATTGGACGCCGTTCAAAACCCGCTGGGGGCCCGTACTATTGCCGGAATCAAGTACCGTTCCAGGGCCATGATGGGCCGCTGCCAGGGGGGATTCTGCCTTCCGAGAATTGTACGTATCCTGGAAGAGGATTTTGGATACCGCCCCGAGGATTTTTTGCTCTTCAGCCGGGACTCCCGCCTGTTTACGGGGCACGTTCGAGAGGGGTAGACCCATGACGGACAACATGAAGCGCGAATTGGTCGTCATCGGAGGCGGTCCGGCAGGGCTTGCCGCCGCCATAGCGGCAAAGAAAGAGGGCTGCCGGGACATACTCCTCATTGAACGGGACCGCATCCTCGGCGGAATCCTCAACCAATGCATCCACGACGGCTTCGGCCTCCACCGGTTCGGGGAGGCTCTGACAGGCCCGGAATACGCCCAGCGCTACATTGATGACTTTCATGAAACGGGTATTGACGCCCTTCTGGGGGCCATTGTCCTTTCCATGGACCGGCACCGGAACCTGTACGTGAGTTCACGCCGCGGATTCACGAAAATCCAGGCCGACGCGGTGGTGCTGGCCATGGGCTGCCGGGAACGGACCGCCGGAGCGCTCTCCCTTGCCGGAACCAGGCCGGCCGGCATCTACACGGCCGGAGCCGCCCAGAATATGATCAACCTTCAGAATATCATGGTGGGGGAGCGTGCGGTGGTTCTGGGTTCCGGGGATATCGGGATGATCATGGCACGGCGTATGGTCCTTGAGGGCGCCCGGGTGGAGGCGGTTTTCGAGATCCTCCCTTATGCCAGCGGGCTGCCAAGAAACATTCTCCAATGTCTCGAGGACTACGACATCCCGCTTCATCTCAACACCACGATAACCGAAATCCACGGGAAAGACCGCGTCACCGGCGTGAGCGTAGCCCAAGTGGACGAGAACCGCAGACCCGTTTCGGGAACGGAGCGCCGGGTTTCCTGCGACACCCTTCTTCTCTCCGTAGGGCTCATTCCGGAGAACGAGCTCTCCCGGGCGGCCGGGGTCCGCATGGAAGCCCGTACAAACGGCGCCTTTGTGGACGATGATTTCATGGGCAGCATTCCCGGTGTCTTCTCCTGCGGAAACGTTCTCCACGTGCACGACCTGGTGGATCACGTCTCCGAGGAGGCGGCCAGGGCCGGCGAATGCGCCGCCGGGTATCTGAGGGGAGAACGGGGCAAGGCCGAGTCCTACGTGGAGATCCATCCCAGGGACGGCACCCGGTATGTCCTTCCCCAGAGAGTGAGCGGGATGCAGGATTTCACCCTGTCCCTGCGTGTCAACGAGCCCTCCCGCAACCGTGCCGTCCTGGTCCGGGACCGCGGCCGAAAGGTGGCCCGAAAGAAAGTCATCCGGCTCCATCCCGCGGAGATGGTCCGGATACCGGTCAAGGCAAAAAAGATCGAGGATGCCCGCACACTGGAGGTGACGGTCGAATGAAAAAGGTGCTCATCTGCGTGGTTTGTCCCAACGGGTGTCAACTGGAGGTGGACTTTGAGCAGCAAGGCTCCCTCCAGGTCAATGAGGTGACCGGACACCTCTGCGACAAGGGGGCCGACTGGGCGGAACAGGAGATGACCCATCCCGTGAGGACCATCGCCGGCAACGTCCTTGTAGAAGGCGGAGACTTTCCCCTGGTGAGCGTAAAGACCGACTCGGCCGTCCCCCTCGAAAAAATCGCCGATGTGATGAAGGATATCAAGGCGGCCCGGTTCCGTGCTCCTGTGCGGATCGGACAGGTGCTGGTGGAACATCCCGCGGGCACGGAGTGCCGCATCGTGGCCACGCGCCACGTA
>CAYVUX010000133.1:0-8236 GCA_964455075.1 uncultured Desulfobacteraceae bacterium
GCTGAGATGGGAAAATGGGAAGTTATTTTTGAGTGAGCCCTAAGTAAGACAGTTCGCCGCACAAGGAACTCCGGTGTTTGACGCCGATATTGCGGACAAGGGCCATTTATGGATGGAAACTAAGCAAAGAGGGGTTACTTGTGCCCTACGGCTTCCGGTACACGGCCAGGATGCCTTCAAGCGGGCTGATGGCATCCACAAGGCTCAAACCCTCATACCGGGGGAGAACACGGTTAAGGCCGTAGACCAGGTAAAAGGCCCCTTTCCTGGCCTTTCTTGCAACGAGCCGTGCGAATTCCTCGTGCATGATCAGGTAGGTATAAAAGAGGTCAAATCCTTCGAAGGAGATTCCGGTCTCTTTCCTTACGGATTCATGGGCGGCCTCGTCCATGGAATCGGCGTGGAACAAGCGCACGTTGTCCGGGATGGGTTGAAGTCCTTCGCGATTCAGAATATCAAGCAAGCGCCTCCTCAGGGGTTCGAAATCGTCCAGGGTCCAGTCGTCCACCTCAATCCCCACCGACATCCGAACCAGGCAGCTCAACAACACGTTGACCCTGCCGTCTGCGCATCCCAAATCCAGGAATCGGGTTTCGTCCGGGACGATGATTCCTTCCGCAATCAACCGGTCCAGACAGGCCGTCAGGACACCCAGGTCCGTGGACCTGCGGAACCCCAGAGGGCCTACATCGCCTACTTTTCGCCGATCGTAGTACCGCGCGATTCTCTCGATGGTGGGCCTCAAATGGGGCGCCACCCCCGGCGTCCCCCGCGAGATGTCCTGCCCGGGTCTCATGGGAGGCCTCCCGAACCCTCCGGGGCCAGCCGGAGCCCCAGGCATGTGTATCTCTTCTGAGTCTTGTTGTTCTTTATGCCGATGGCCAGAGCCTTTTTGGATCCCACGATAATCACCAGGCGCTTGGCCCGGGTCACGGCCGTATAGATCAGGTTGCGCTGCAAAAGCACGAAATGCTGGGTGAGGAGGGGAAGGACCACCGCAGGATACTCGGATCCCTGGGACTTGTGCACGGAAACCGCATAGGCCAGGGCGAGCTCGTCCAGATCCGCAAACGGGTAGACGACCCGGCGATCGTCAAAGGTCACGACGGCCTCCTGTTTTTCCCCGTCCATATGGAGAATCCTGCCGATGTCTCCGTTGAAGACCTCCTTGTCGTAGTTGTTCCTGATTTGCATGACCTTGTCGCTGACCCTGAAGTCCCTCTCTCCCGGGAGGGGATGCCTTTCTCCCGGGTTCAGGGCCTCCTGAAGCTTTGCGTTCAGGTTCCAGGTTCCCACCACACCCTTGTTCATGGGAGCCAGCACCTGGATGTCGTCAACAGGGTCCAGCGCGAATCGTCTGGGGATGCGGTTTTGGGTCAACTCCAGGATGATTCGAAGCACCTCCCCGGGATCTTCCTGCTCGACAAAATAGAAGTCTTCGCTTCCCCGGGAAGGATCGAGCACCGGAAAAAGCCCCTGGTTGATGAGGTGCGCATTGACCACGATCTGACTTTGTTTGGCCTGTCGAAAGATCTCTGTGAGCTCGACTACGGGAACCGCTTTGCTGGCGATAATGTCCTTGAGAACATTGCCCGCACCGACCGAGGGCAACTGATTGACATCCCCTACCAGGATGAAAACGGCTTCGGTTGGAAGGGCTTTCACCAGGTGGTACATGAGCGCCGTGTCGATCATGGAGGCCTCGTCCACGATCAATGCGTCACAAACCAGGGGGTGGCGCTCGTTCCTCTGAAAACCTCCTCTTTGAAGGCTGTATTCCAGCAGGCGATGGAGGGTTTTGGCGGGCCACCCGGTGGCCTCGCTCATCCGCTTGGCCGCTCGACCGGTGGGCGCGGCCAGCAAAACCCGCGCTTTCAGTCCGGTGAGAATTTTCAAGACGGCATTGATGATGGTGGTCTTTCCGGTTCCGGGTCCGCCGGTGATGACCATGATTTTGTTCTTTAATGCACCGGAGACGGCCTTCGCCTGGTTGTCCGCAAGCCGGATGGCCAGACGGCGCTGAACCCATTCGAGCGCCTTGCCTGCTTCAACCTCCCGAAGGGAGCGCTTCGATTGGACGAGCGCCTTGATTCGGGCTGCGATCCCCGTCTCCGATACATGGTACCGGGCCAGGTAAACCGCTTTGTGGTTTTCCTCGAAATCCCGGACGTCCCGGCTTAAATCTTCGACAACGATTTTTCCCTCGGCCGCGATGCTCCCGAAGGCCTTCACCAGAATCTCTCGACCGATATCGAGGACTTCCCGGCACTTTGCGAGCAGCATCTCGTACGGATAATAGACGTGTCCTTCATCGGCAAGCTGGTTGAGGACATAGAGGATCCCCGCCTCCGCCCTCAAGGGGCTGTCCTTTTCCATGCCGAGCTTCTCCGCGATCCGATCCGCGGTAAGGAATCCGATCCCGAAAATCTCCATGGCCGGGCGATAGGGGTTGGACCGGAGTATCTGGATGGAGTGCCTGCCGTACTTCCTGAAAATCTTTGTCGCGTACCCCGGACCGATTCCGTGAGACTGGAGAAAAACCATGAGCTCCCGGATGTCCTTTTGCTCCTCCCAGGATTCGCGGATCATATGAATGCGTTTTTCCCCGATGCCGTCCACATCGCGAAGGCGCTGAATGTCCTCATCGATCACGTCGAGGGTGTGTTCGCCGAATTCCTTGACAATCCGGGAAGCCATGATCGGGCCGATTCCGCGGATCAACCCGGATCCGAGATATTTCTGAATGCCCTTTACAGTCGCGGGGGCGGAAGTCCTGTATTCCAGAACCTTGAACTGTTCACCGTAACGGGGATGAAAGATCCATTCCCCTTTCATCTCAAGGACCTCCCCCTCCGGGGGTCCCATCAGGTGGCCGGTGACGGTTACGAGATCATGGCGGCCTTGAACCCGCAGCCTGGCGATGGTAAAGCCGTTTTCCTCGTTTGCGTAGGTAATGCGTTCGATCTGGCCCTGGAGATCTACGGGCATGTGCTCCCTCGTGCCGCGGCCGGTGGGGCGCCGTCATGTAACGGCCCGGAGAAGGTTCAAGAGATGGGCTTCCGCCCGGGGAGGCCTTCGCAATCGGCCGGACAGCCGGAAACGCTTTCTCCGGCGTCCGCCTCCATACCGGAAGCCTTCAGGTTTCCATCCGGGTGCTCTCCGCTTTGCTCAAAAGGAAATAGATGACTCCCAGGATGAGAAGTCCGGCCAGGTAGCCACCGAATACAACAGGTTCTTTTTCCTCGATGCTCGCTACGAAGAGCTTCCGGATAAAGGCCACGAGGGCGAGCTCCACAAAGACGCGGGCACGGAACTTGCCACCCCGGAGATTTCGGACCTGGGTATGAAGAAGCTCGATGAGCATCCAGAGGATCAGCAGGGACCCCAGCGCCTTAATCACGCCGTTTTCCAGGTTCTCGGAAAAAGCGTAATATATATCGGTTCCCAGGAGGCTTGCGATTCCCACCGCCATGACGAGCAGGCCGATCATCAAAATCAGGTTCAGCCCATGGATAAGGCGCTCCGACCACCTGATGAGCGCGGACTCCACCCGCTTGGAGACGAAGACCTGTTTGAGCTCTTCTTCCCTGTAGGAGCTGGTTATCACGTCCAGGTGAATATCCAGGATCTTGTTGAGCGTCTCGATGAGCTCCTGCGCACGGGCAGGCTCGCGGATTTCACCCTGAAGATGGCTCATGCAATACCGGCGGATGAAGTTCATGGAGGCGTTCACATAGTGCCCCCGGAGTCCAATCTTTACGTGGACTTTTCCGATCCTCTCGAGACGTCGCAAAAAGGCATTGTTGTACTCGGCGGTGAGGAGATCGTTGAACCATTCCCGCAAGGTCTGTTTTCGCCGCTGAATCGCGGCCTCGGTGTGAAAAAAGCCCGCCGTGTAGGAATCCTCAGAGAGGTATTGGTAAAAGTCTTCTGCGAGAGCATCGGCAATGGGAAGCAGCATTTCGGCGAGCTCCCCCAAGCGCTTTTCGTCCTGGGACGTAAATCCGTAGTGCTTCTTAATCTCATCCATGGTTTCCATAGCATGCACCAAAAAAGAAAGGTTCTTCCGGAATTTGGCTACCTCTTAGAATTCATATGACCCTTAGAGAGGACGAAACGAATGTTTTTTTCTTCCTCCTGCTGGGGCTCGAAACCGCTTCTTTAGGATCGGCGTAAGCCGCGAACCGAGAAATGCTACCAGGATCGCCAAGGTCTACGCGATAAAATCTCTTCTACAAGCAAGCAATTTTTTCCTTAACAACCGAAAGCCGCCTCAATCACTCATCCGGACCTTGTTCGCGGGCAAGCCAGCCCCTACAGGATGGTCGGGGCCTCTTCTCAGCGGTGCGGTGCAGGCCAAAATCAGAATGCCACGATTGCTCATCCTCTTTCAAAGGTATAGGAATAAACCGGATGAACCCTTACCATTTGGCAACCATTAGGTATCCATTTTCCGGAAGAAACCATTTTCTTCGCACCTTAAAGGCGGTCAGTCCCACCCTTCGGGCGGGTCTCTAGTTTGCAGCATCCTCTGTCTTGGTGGGGACAGGCCCCGATACGGGATTCGAGGCTGTGTCAACTCGTATTCCCGGTCACGTCCGGTGAAACAAGGCTGGAGCCGGGACCATACGGTTACGCTATGGTGACATTTTCCTGGATTCCGGAGCTTTTTTCTATCTGCGAGACGAAATGCGCATTTCCGTGTCGCTCAAAACAATCCGTCTGAGACGCTCCTTCAAATGAAAAAGGGCCGTGAGTTCCTCTTCTTCCTTATTTCGCATCGGAATCAGCCGGCCGGGACCTATCCGGTCCGTAATTTTTCTGCACAGGTAATTGACGCAAATCACATGGCGCGCCTGAAGCCGGCATCCCTGCTCTCCCAGGAAAAAACAGCTTTCCGGATTTCTTCGCGCCGATGGCAAGGGCACGCCCAGGAGAAGGTTTATCAGCAACAGCCATCCGTCATAGCGGTCTTCCAGACCGGCACCGCAGCAGGATCCTCCCTCATCCCGGTCGCAGGCCGTGCAAATGGCACCCAGTCCCAGTGCCGCCGTCTCCCTTTGCGAGTCGGCGAAAGCTGTGCGAAATCGGAAGAGATGTTCTGCGATTTCCCCGTCTTTTTCGAGCCGGCCTCCGACCCTGCGGTAGCAACCTTTCGCCCAGGAGATTTTCTCCCGGATAGGGCTGGAAAGAAAAACCTCAATGCCGCCGCGACGCTCCGGCTTTTGACGAGCTCCGTTTTCCCCCTCCGCGTTTCTTCGGTTCATTCTCTTCCGTCTTTCCGAAATCCTTCAGCCCTTGCGCGAGTTCCCTCAACCGGCGGTCCACAAGATCGTTAACGGAGTCTTTGGAATACGTTCCGTCTTTCTTTCTCTTGCCTGCGTGAGCCCCTGTCAGGATCTCAATGCCTTCATCCACGGTACTTACAGGGTAGATATGGAAATCGCCTTTTTTTACCGCCTCCACCACATCCTTGCGGAGCATGAGGTCTTTCCTATTGGTTTCGGGAATCATAACGCCCTGCTTTTTGGTGAGCCCGATCTTGCGACAGCATTCGTAAAACCCCTCGATCTTTTCATTGACCGCGCCGATGGGTTGGATTTCCCCTTTCTGGTTCACCGATCCCGTGACGGCAATGTCCTGCCGGATGGGCAGCCCGGAAAGGCTGGACAGAATCGCATAGATCTCGGTGGATGAAGCGCTGTCCCCGTCCACCGCTCCGTAAGATTGCTCGAAGGCGATGCTGGCGCTCATGGAAAGGGGTTTGTCCTGGGCATACTTTTTCCGAAGGTAACCGGCCAGGATAAGCATTCCCTTGTTGTGGGTGTTCCCCGAAAGATCCGATTCCCTCTCAATGTTGATAATGCCGGCACGGCCCATGGAGGTCGATGCCGTAATCCGTGATGGCTTGCCGAACATGTAATCTCCAAGGGAATACACGGCGAGTCCGTTTACCTGACCAACCACCTCTTTGTCCACGTCGATCAACAAGGTTCCCCGTTCGATCATTTCCTGCAGGTGTTCCTCCACCATGTTGGAACGGTATATTTTGGCCTCAATGGCCTTGTCCACGTGGGCTTCCTGCACCACATCGGAGCCTACCAGGCCGGCCCAGTAGTCCGCCTCGCGGATAAGGTCGGCCAAGGCCGGGAAACTCGTTGAAATCTTCTCCTGCCTCCCCGTCATTCGCACGCCCTGCTCGATCAGAGCGGCAACCCCCGTTCTTTCAAAGGGCTTCAGGCCGTCCTCGTCCGTGGTCATCTTCACAAACGCTGCGAGATGCTGGATAGCGGCTTCGTCCTTGTCCATGGATGTGTCGAAGTCCGCCCTCACCTTGAAGATTTTTCCGAGATCTTCGTCGTGGTATCGGAGCAGGTAGTACAGATAGGGATCCGCGATGACCACCACTTTGGTGTCCAGATCGATGGGCTCGGGCTTCAAACCGCTGGTGGTGAACAGGTAAAAGGGGTCGTAGGTCTGGATTTCGAGCTTTTCGCTTTTAAGCGCCCGCTTGAGAGCGGGCCATACCCCGGGCTCGATAATGGCGTCCATGAGGTTGAATAAAAGGTATCCGCCCCTGGCCCGGATCAGCGACCCGGCCTTGATCTTGCTGAAGTCCGTCCTCCAAACGCCGGAGCGGTCCACCACGCGTTCGATGCTCCCGAAGATATTCCTGTATGTGGGATAGCTTTCAATGATAACCGGAGGGGCTTTCTGTTCGCTGTTATCTACCAGAAGATTCACCTGGTACGGTTGAAAGCGGTCGACCTCGGCCATGAAAAGCCCCAATCCCTGGGGTGGCTGGGCTTGTTCCCTGAAAATGCCCAGATTCTCGGCCATGTCTTGCAGCATGTCGTCCAGGTGTTTGATCACTTGCTCTTGCGGGTATTTTTCTTTCAGGGGGTTAACGAAATCGGATGCCGTCTCCAGAAACATCACGTGGTCCATCTTCTCGATCTTTCGCTGGACCTCCTTCTGGAGGTCCCTGAGCTCCAGGAAGATCTGATCAATCTCATCGCGAAGTGCGGCATGCTTTTCCTTCAGGGCCTCGAATTCCTCTCTGGGGAATCTACCCTTTTCCACCATCTCCTCAACCTGATCAATGTGAACCGGGTTCCCGTCCACCAGGGGCATTACTTCGGGCCGTTTGTACTGCCCCATCTGGACGTCGACCAGTGCAAAGCCCTGTTCCTTGACTTTCTGATCCAGGCTCTTGAAGAAGCTTTTTCCCTTTGCCTCGTAGGCTTCCATGATTTCTTTCTTGGCGTTGATATAGTCCTGACTTTCGAACAACTGCGGGATCTCGGCTTTCAGCGATTCCAGCAGGTCGCTCACGTCTTTCTTGAAGGCGATTCCTGTGCCGCCTTCGAAATGGAGGAGAATGGGGGCCTCTGGCTTCTTAAAATTGTTGACATAACAAAGGTCGTCAGGTATCGGTCCCTGCTTGGATATTTCTTCGAGCATTTTCTTGACCGTGGATAGCCGGCCCGACCCCGAGGTTCCCGTGACGAAGACATTGTAGCCCTGCTTGTTCATGGCCATGCCGAACTTGAACGCCTCCACTCCACGTTTCTGCCCTACGATCTCCTTCAGCGGTTCCAGGTCGTCCGTGGTCTCAAATGCGAGGCCGGCCAAATCCAGGCGCCATCTCAACTGCTCAACCGGAACGTCTTTATAGGATTTTTTCTTGGGCATATACCATTTTCCTCTTGATGGGGAATCCTCTACTTGAGGTTCTCTGAACAAAACGGCGCGGGCTTCCGGGTGACATCCTCAGCCGGGGATCATGAACTTGCACGGTACGTGCACGCAGATCTTCTAGCCTTTCACGGCTACTTTGATGCTCCCGCGTTTCTCGATTTTCTTCTTGGGCATTATGATGCGAAGAAGACCGTCTTCAAAAGTCGCCTCCACATTCTCTGCCTGAATGCTCTTTCCCAATTTCAGCGTGCGGGCAAATCCCCCGATGGTAGTCTCGAGACGATGGACGCCTTCCGTTTCCTCTCGTTTGTGCCCTTGACTTCGCCCCCGAAGAACCAAGGTGTTCTCGGTCACGGTGATGTCCAAGTCTTCCGGATTCATCTCGGGCAACTCGGCGGTTACTGTCAGGCTGTCCCCGGTTTCTTCAACCCCGAGGTGGGGGTAGGTGAACGGCCCGGACCCGAAACCGGACCACATCCTCTCAAAAAGACGGTCCAAATCCCGCCGCAATTTTCTCATCTCCTGATTTTTCCAA
>CAYVUX010000134.1:0-8222 GCA_964455075.1 uncultured Desulfobacteraceae bacterium
CCTCCTCCCTCCCTGGGACCGGTGGTCTTCAACACCGAACAGAAATTCTACTTTTTGACGCTCATTGCCGTGGTACTGGCCGTCATTTATGCACGAAACCTGATTCGGAGCCGAACCGGCAGGGCCTTTGTGGCCATTCGGGACCGGGACCTCGCCGCCGAAATCATCGGGATCAATCTCTTCCGATACAAGCTTACCGCCTTCGCCGTCT
Organism: uncultured Desulfobacteraceae bacterium; assembly: GCA_964455075.1. Taxonomy (GTDB): domain Bacteria; phylum Desulfobacterota; class DSM-4660; order Desulfatiglandales; family Desulfatiglandaceae; genus CAYVUX01. The sequence continues at coordinate 212 of CAYVUX010000134.1, forward strand.
CCAGCTTCTATGCAGGCGTGGCCGGCGCGATGTGGGTAAGCTTCATCCGGATCGTGACCCCGGAGCATTTTCCCCTGCATCTGTCCATCCAGTATTTGGCCATGGTGATCGTGGGAGGGCTGGGAAGCGTGCTTGGATCCATCTTCGGGGCCGTATTCATGACCCTGGTTCCCGAGGTCTTGAACGTCGCAACAGGAATCCTCAAGGACACCTTCTCCGGAACTACACAGCTGTTCGTTCCCCTCAAAGAAGTGGTCTTCGGATCCTTGATCGTGATCTTTCTCATTTTCGAACCTCTCGGGCTTGCGGAGATCTGGCGCCGCATCAAGGCCTTTTTCCTTCTATGGCCCTTTTCCTATTGAAGTCTCCGATCTCGGGAGTTCTCCGCCGCTGCAGGCGGTGCTGCCGGATTTCCCCGGCAGCAAGGATCGCATGGAGCGGGCCGTTCGAGCCTTCCCGGTTCGCGGCAATTCGGACCTCGAATTGGAGAGCCCGAGGAGGATCTTTGAGCGAAGCAAACCTGATTCCAAGTAAGGAGGTGATAAGGGGGGAAGGATTGGCGATTCACGGTTTGGAGGCGAAGGAGAGATCCCTTATGTGGGACCGGACGCCGACAGTGACGCGTCCTTCCGGCATTTCGGAGGCATTGGTTGCCTCACAGGAATGTCTCTCCGCCATGCTGCTTAGAAGCAATCCAAGATGCTACAAGGAATGGAGGATATGGCGATGAGGAAACATTCTTTCTTCGTACTTGCTGTTTCTGCGTTTTTGCTGACTTTCGCCCTGATGGCCGCCCCGCCGGCCGCGGCGGAAGACGTCATCAAGGTGGGCGCTGTGCAACCCGTAACGGGCCGTTTTGCGTTTGCCGGCGTCCACATCAATCAAGGACTCGAAGACGCCCTCATGATTGCGAACGAAGAGGGCGGAATCAACGGGAAGAAGATCGAGTATATCATGGAGGACGGCACATACAAAGTGGACGTGGCCGTAGCGGCGTTCAAGCGGATCATGGCCCGGGACAATCCCATCATCATGTACGGGGAAAGCACCGCGCTGGGGAAGGCCATGGCCCCCGAGATCAAAGACCGGTACAAGGTGCTTTACAGTTCCACTTCCTTTTCCAGCGAACTGGCCGATGCGGAAAAGAACCCGTACGTGTTCGTACCGGGTCCCACCTACAGCGACATGTTCGGCATCCTGCTCAAGTACATCGCCCAGAAGGAGCCCGGCGCCAACGTGGCCTTTTTCTACAGCGACACCGAGTTCGGGAAGGATCCCGTCCCCTACGGCCGGGAGATGTGCAAAGAGTTGGGTCTCAACCTGGTAGCCGAGGAAGTGGCCAAGGTGGGAGGCGTGGACGTCGCGTCCCAGGTCCTGGATCTCAAGCGCAAGAACGCCGAGTATGTGATCTTCCAGGGTTTTGTCCTCTCTCCTGTGCCCGAGGTCATCAAACAGGCCAAGGACTACGGCCTGAAGGCCACATTCATGGGAACCCACTGGGGCACCCACAAAATGCTTCTGGACAAACTGGGCCCGCTGGCCGAGGGCTACTTGGGCGTGATGCCCTATGCCTTCTACTGGCAGGATGAGATCCCCATGATCCGGAAGATTAAAGAGTACAACAAAAAACATCATCCGGATGTAGAGTACCGGCCCTCTTCCTATATGCAGGGATTTGCGACCGGGCTGTTGTTCATCGAGTGCCTGAAACGGGCCGACGAAATGGGAGAGCTCACGGGCGACGGACTCGTGAATGCGCTCCACTCCCTTAAGGATGTGGACGTCGGCGGTTTGATGGCACCCGTCACCATCGTGGACAACAAAATTCCCATGGGCAAGGTTTACAAGGCCAATGTGAGCAAGAAGATCTTCGAGCCCATTTCGGATTGGATCCGGACGGATTAGTCCGGGAACCTGAGAAATCCGGTGTGGAGGCGCCTTCGGAAGCGCCTCCGCGCCGGTCAACGATTCAGTCAAAAGGCTCTATCCATGACCGAATACCTGACCATGCCCGCCCTCTTGAGGCGAAACGCCGAACGCTACGGGGACAAAAAAGTGGCGATCCGGGAAAAGGAGTTCGGCATCTGGCAGTCCGTCACCTGGAAAGGATATTACGAAAATGTCCGCGACTTCGCCCTGGGACTGCGTGTTCTGGGGTTCAAGCGCGGCGAAAAACTCTCCTATATGGGAGACAACCGGCCGCAGGGACTTTACTCCGAGCTCGCCGTCCAATGTCTCGGGGGGGCGATTGTAGGCATTTATCCTGACAGCCACCTGGACCAGGTGGAGTATATCGTGAACCACTCCGATTCCGTGTTCGTGGTGGCAGGGGACCAGGAGCAAGCCGACAAGCTTCTCGATATCAAGGAGAAATGCCCTCAGGTAAAACGGCTGATCGTGGACGACCCCAAGGGGATGAGGCACTACGACGATTCCATCCTCGCCTATTTCAAGGATGTCCAAAACATGGGACGGGAGCTGGCGGAAAAGGAGCCGGACCTTTTCGACCATATGATTGACAGGGTCGATGCGGAGGACGTAGGCATGATCAACTACACCTCCGGGACGACCGGCCTCCCCAAGGGGAGCATGATCTCCCAGAAGAACATGTACAGCGTGGCCCGGGCCCAGGACTCGGTGGATGAGGCGTCGGATGATTTCGAGTACGTTTCCTTCCTGCCGCTTCCCTGGATCGGGGAGCAGGAATTCGGTGTGTACTGGGCCCTCTATAAGGCCTTCACTGTCAACTTCCCCGAAAAAGTGGAAACCGTGCAGGAAAACATCCGGGAGATCGGCCCGCATATTCTCCTGGCTCCTCCCCGGATCTGGGAGAAGATGTGCTCGGATATCCAGGTCAAAATGCAGGACGCCGCCTGGATAAAGAGATTCGCCTACAGACTCCTCCTGCCCGTGGGATACAAAATCGCGGAGTTCCGGCTCCAAAAAAAGAAGCCCCCCTGGATATGGAAGGTGCTCAACGGGGTCGCCTACCTCGGGCTTTTTCGCTCCCTCAAGAATTTCTTTGGATTGACGAGGCTCCGGCACGTATATACCGGAGGAGCTCCACTCGGCCCGGAGATTTTCCATCTTTTCCAGGCCCTCGGAGTCAACATCAAGCAGGCCTACGGAATGACGGAACAGACAGCCGCCTCGATTATCCACAGAACCGACGACATCCGACTGGACACGGTGGGCAAACCCCTGCCGGGAATTGAATTCAGGGTTTCCGATTCCGGGGAACTTCTTTCGCGGGGCGATACCATCTTCAAGGGCTACTACAAGAACCCCGAGGCCACGGAGGAAGCCCTCAAAGACGGATGGTTTCACTCGGGAGACGCCGCGATCCTGGACGACGACGGCCACATCATCATCATTGACCGCATGTCGGATGTCATGAAGCTGGGCGACGGAAGCAAGTTCTCCCCCCAGCTTATTGAAAACAAGCTGCGCTTCAGCCCTTTCATCACCGACGCCGTGGTCATCGGCCAGGAGCGGCCCTATATCACGGCGCTCATATCCATCGACATGGCGAACGTGGGCAAATGGGCCGAGAACAACCAGATTCCCTATACCACCTTTACGGATTTGTCCCAAAAGGATCCGGTTTACGAGCTGATCACGGGCGAGGTGAAAAAGACGAACGACAGTCTCCCCAAGGTTGCCAAGGTAAGACGGTTCGTGCTCTTGTACAAGGAGTTGGATGCAGACGACGACGAGCTGACCCGCACAAGAAAGGTGCGCCGCAAGTTTGTTGCCGAGAGATACAAGGACCTGATTGACGCCCTGTACGGGGATGAGGAAACGCTTGATGTGGTGGCGGACATCCGATACCAGGACGGCAAGGCGTTTCGAATGAAGACGAGTGTCCGTGTCAAGCAGGTCGAATCGCTGGAGTAAATGAACCCATGGAAAGTTCGCAAGCGTATCAACTGCGCATAGAGGACCTTTATCTTCGGTTCGGCGGTCTTCAGGCCCTGAGCGGAGTAAGCACGGCAGTGCGTCAGGGGGAGATCTTCTCCATCATCGGGCCAAACGGGGCGGGGAAAACCTGCCTGCTCAATTGCATCAACCGGTTCTATCACCCTGAAAAGGGCCGTGTAATTTTCGAAGGCCTGGACATCACGCAGCTCAGGCCGCATAAGATCGCCGGGCTCGGAATCGCCCGCACTTTTCAAAACGTGGAATTGTTCGGCCATATGAACGTGCTCGACAACATCAAGCTTGGGGGCCACATACACCTCACCTCCGGCTCCCTGTCCGGGGGAATTTATTACGGCAGGTGCCGGGCCGAAGAAATGAGATTGCGCAAAGAAATCGAGGAAGAGATCATCGACCTTCTGGAGATTGAGCACATTCGAAAGCGCATTGTCCACACCCTCCCGTACGGGCTTCAGAAACGCGTCGAACTCGCCCGGGCGCTCGCCATGAAGCCCAGAATCCTCCTGCTCGACGAGCCCGCCACCGGAATGAACCTGGAGGAGACCGAGGACATGGCCCGGTTCATTCTGGATATCAACGAGGACTGGGCCGTAACCATCATTTTGATTGAACACGATATGGGCGTGGTCATGGATATCTCCGACCGGGTTTGTGTTCTGGATTTCGGAGTGAAAATCGCCGAAGGCAAGCCCGAGGAAATCCGGCACGACCCGAATGTGATCAAGGCCTACCTGGGCGAAGAGGATATGACCTACTCGAGACTCGGTGCGTGAAGGGGGGCTCCCGGCAAAGGAGGCTGTGTCGCAATTCGAAAAAAACGTCATTCCGGACGAGCGACGCGAAGCGGAGAGAGATCCGAAATCCAGGAAAACGCCCTCATATCGTGGACTTCTGGATCCCGGCTCGCGCCCCGTTTCACGGGACTTGGCCGGGATGACGAAGTCCGACACAGCCTCAAAGGTCAGGACCGGACCGGCATCTTGGCGGACCCTATCACCGGATGAGGAACAAACATGGAACCACTGCTGGTCGTGAACAACATCGAGGTCATTTACCACAACGTCATCCTGGTACTCAAAGGGATGTCCCTCCAGGTAAATGAGGGACAGATCGTCACCGTGCTGGGGAACAACGGGGCCGGAAAGACAACCACCCTCAAGGCCATTTCCGGGCTATTGAAATCCGAAGACGGGGAAGTGACAGACGGACAGATTCTCTACTCGGGAAAGCGCATCGACAGGGAGCACCCGGAAACCATCGTGAAACGAGGAATCTTCCAGGTCATGGAGGGAAGACGGGTGTTCGAGGACCTAACCGTAGAGGAGAATCTGATTGCGGGTGGACACACGAACCGCAACCGCCGAAAGCTCAAGACGGATCTTCGGAAGGTTTACGACTTCTTTCCGAGGCTCAAGGAACGCAAGGGTTTCCTCGCCGGTTACATCAGCGGGGGGGAGCAGCAGATGCTGGTCATCGGACGGGGCCTGATGTCCACGCCCCGCTTGATGCTTCTCGATGAACCTTCCATGGGCCTTTCTCCGCTGCTGGTTTCTGAAATCTTCCGGATTATACAGAGGATCAACCAGGAGGAGAACGTAAGCATCCTGCTTGTGGAGCAAAACGCCCGGCTGGCGCTGTCCATTGCGAGCCACGGCTATGTCATGGAAAACGGACGGATCGTGCTGGACGACACCGTCGAAAAACTGAAAGAGAATGCCGATGTAAAGGAATTCTACCTGGGGCTGACGGAAGTGGGAAAGAAAAAGAGCTACCGCGACGTAAAACATTACAAGCGAAGAAAGCGCTGGCTCACGTAATTTTTTCTCCACCGGCCGGCCGGGCCGGGTTTTTTTCCGCGGGCTGTTTATCAATCTGCACCGTCAATATGGCGTTCGCTGCCGTTCGCCGCCGCCGGATGAAATGCCTTTTGCATGGGTTTCCGGAGATTGCATCCGGTGGGAAACGCCCGGATGAACGCCCTGTGCAGGCGCACAACTTCCTCGCCGCCCGGCGGGCTCCAATCGCCGTGCCGCGTCAGACCCCACCCCCAAGAAATCCAGAAAGGTCCCGGAACATGAGAATGATCAATCCGGCCCACGTGGCGGCCATTTCCAAAACAGTCAATGCCTGTCCCTATTTTGATCTCCTGTCTATGGAAATGAAATCTCTCGGCCGCGGCGAGTCGCATCTGGAGGTGACGCTGGACAGAAAGCACCTTCAACCCTACGGGCTCGTTCATGGGGGCGTGTGCGCCTCCCTGATCGACGCCTGCGTTTACTGGGCCGTCTATGCGGACATCGAAGAAATTGTGGGATTGACCACCGTGGAGATGAAACTCAACTATCTTGCCCCTGTCTCGGAAGGGATCCTCATCGGCCGGGGCAGAAGCATCAAGGCGGGCAAGAAGATCTGCCTGGGAGAAGCGGCCATCGTGGACCGCCGGGAAAGGCTCGTCGCCCACGGCACGTCCACATTGATGATCCTGGACGCGCTGGAAATCGAGGGGCAGGAGGACCTTCCCCCGAAATTCGCGGACTGACCGGCTGCGTTGTGGTTCGGCGATCCTGGGAGCCCGCCGGAAAGGACCCGGACGCAGGCCTTCCTCGGGCCCGGAGAATGCGGCGCACCGTACGCTGCCTTAACGAAGGTCGAGCGTGATGCCGATTGAAAGATCCCGCGTCGGCGCGGTGGTGGAGGTTTTGATAAAGCCTCCCGCTTATTCGGAACCCGTTTTGTCGAGGAATCGCGCCGCGATCCGCCTTGCTACGAGGGGAGCGTTGCCTCCCGCCCGGTTGTTTACAATGACGTCGAGGCGGATATCCTGTAAAGCGGCCTCCTCCATGAGCTCTACGGTGTGTTCCACCATGTTCGGACTCAGCATCCCTTCCACGAGCCGATCGAACGGATGGGCTTTTGCATAGGCGTCCTCGTATCGCATCCCTCTCGGCGTCATCAAACGGACAACCCCGGCTCCGAGGGCGTTGGTGAATCGGCCTCCGCACAGGGAGAACTGCCGGGAAAGCGTCGGCAACCATGTCCAATGGGAAAACACCTGCCCAAGACCGTGTCTCTCAAACACCTCGAACACCGCGGGCGCCAGGAAACGTTCGGTTCGCAGTTCCACGTGGTATCGACCGTCCGCGGGGATGCTCCCGAAAAAGCGATCCAGCTCCCTTGAGAAGTTTTGAAGAGAAGGCTGCTCCTGTTTCCGCTGGTACTCCTGTTCGAAGATGAATCCTTCCAGCCACGGATCAAGCAGCGCCAGGGCCGGTTCGTAGAACCTTCGAGCGAAAATATCCGGGTCCAGATATTCTTCGTTTTCAACGAATCTGCCGGACTTCCGGATCCTCTTTGCGAACACGGCCTGGGGGACCTTGATCAGCACCCGGTCGCCGTTTTTCAGGTATTTTGCGTATGTCCGAAGAACGTGGTAGTTTTGGCTGGCTTTGCCGTCGGCTTCCAGCAAGAGCCGGTAGAACGTGAAGTCCAGTTCCAGGACTGGAAAGTGGTCAAAGTACTCCTCGACGCTCTCCACGGGAAGCACTTCCTCTTTGAAGTTTTTGCCGCCCACGCGGTTGGTGCGATGCGCAACACGTCCGGCATACCGATCCGAGGAGTAGATCTGCCCCACCCATCCCGCATAACGGTCGCTCGCAGTCCCCAGGCGCACGTCGGGATGGAGCCCCCGAAACCGGAAGTGGTCGATCTCACCGAGCTGTTTTTGAGCATTGTCTGAGAGGCTTTCCCCGGAACTCATTGGAGAATCACCTCCTGCCGGGCATGGGTGCCGGGACCTTAGAAAAACGCCCCCTTCGTCTCTTCTTGGCGACTTGAAGACGGCTCACAGATCCCGGTTTCCCTGCCCCTTGGGCTACCCCAATTCCTCAGTTAAGCTTCCCGAGCAAAGACTCTATCTCTTTTTTCGTGATTTCCGCCTTTTCGCCCTTGAAATAGGCCGCCAGAAGGCAGGCCTTCATCTCGCCGGTCTTCCAGAAATAGATGAGCCGATAGCCGCCCCGCTTTCCCTTTTTGACATCAGAGCTGGCAACCCTCACTTTCCATACCTCTTTGT
>CAYVUX010000135.1:0-8177 GCA_964455075.1 uncultured Desulfobacteraceae bacterium
GCAGGACGAGCAGGTGACCGGGAAGTCCTGTTTACGGGGTACTTCCAGCCGGTTTTCGAAGCCAGGCTCATGCCAACCGAAACCTTCAGATACCCCGTATACGGCGAACCCGGCGACCTTCTCAAGATCGACCTCTCCGGTTTCAGCGAAGAGCTCGCAGGCCACCGCATCATTGCAAGAATCGATGGGAAGGAGGTCGTGCCCTACTTTTCAAGAAAACAAATCGATGTGCACAAAGCCCTCCAGGGCAGAGGGCTCGAGATCGCCTGGCTGAAGAATCCGGTCGATGTAGCGTTGCTTCAGATCCAGGGGTCCGGCAGGCTCCGCCTCTCCGACGGCAAAACGATCTCCGTCGGGTATCAGGCCTCCAACGGCAGGCCGTACCGCAGTATTGGGCAATACATGCTGAAGAAAGGCTATCTGACCCGGGAAGAGATGTCCATGCAAGCCATCCGGCGATATCTTAAGGAACACCCGGAGGCCGTCGATGAAGTACTCGGGTTCAATCCATCCTACGTATTCTTCCGGGTCCTGGAAAACGGTCCGTTGGGCAATATCGCCGTTCCCGTGACTCCGGGACGATCACTGGCCCTGGACAGCCGGCTTTTTCCAAAGGGGGCTCTTGCCTTCATCAGGTGTCAAAAACCCGTCATCGACGCTTTTGGAAATATTGTCGTCTGGGAACCTTTCAGCCGTTTCGTCCTGAACCAGGATACCGGCGGCGCCATTAGAGGAGCCGGTCGCGCAGACCTCTATTGGGGGAGCGGGGAGCATGCACGAATAGCCGCGGGACACATGAGACACGAAGGAGACCTGTATCTTCTCATCCGCAAAACGCCGCGGCAGTAGCAGGGTCGCCTGCGCTCCCCGGAGTCCCTCCTCCTCCAATCAAACAGAAAGCTTGCTAAAATCCGCAAACGTGAGGAAAAGTCTCTGCAAGTGCTTGAGCAAGCCGAGCCTGTTCTCTCTCAGCTTTGCATCCCGCGTCAGGATCTCCACCCCCTCGAAGAAATCGTCCACCGGTCCCGCCAGTCCCGCCATCAGAGAAAGAGCCTCCTCATAACATGCGCGCCGGAGGTATTCGAGGACTTGCTTCTCCGCGGCCTGGCACCTTTCCCAAAGCGCCGCTTCGGACGGATCCTGAAACAAGGAAGGATCCACCTCCACCGATGACGCCTGATTGCGCAAAATGTTCGCAACTCTTTTCGCGGTCAGAGAGAGCTTCTCGAATTCCCGAGAACCCGATACGAACCGGCTCAATTGATCGATTCGCTCCCGGAGCCGGTGGATGCGGTCGAAACAGGCGGAGACAACAGCCTCCACGACTTCCGGCTCATACCCGGATCGGCGGACCATTTGACGATATCTCTCCCGAAAAAACTCCAAGAGATCCTCTAAAAGACGTTGTTCTTGAATTTCTATAGTTCCTCCCAGGATTTCCAGGGACTTCTCAATAAATTCAGGCAGGGAAACGTCCCATCTCTTTTCTTCGAGAATCCTTAGAATCGCCAGCGCGTGTCTCCGCAGGGCAAAGGGATCTGCGCTCCCGGAGGGCGTGAGGCCTACGGCGAAGCACCCCGCAATGGTATCCATGCGGTCAGCCATCCCGACAACGGCGCCCACACTCCCTGAAGGAAGCACACCACCGGCTTTCGTGGGAAGGTAATGCTCGTATATGGGCAGGCATACGGCTTCCGGGTACCCCTCTATCCGCGCATATTCCATCCCCATAACACCCTGAAGACTCGGAAACTCCGTGACCATGAGGGTCACCAGGTCGCATTTCGAAAGGGAAGCCGCTGTCTCCACGTTCTCCAAACCGTCCGGCAGCACCCTTTCGGCCAGATACCGGGCCAACTTGGAAAACCTCCGGACCTTGTCGAAGGAAGTCCCGAGATCCGCCTGATAGGTGACCTTCTTTAAGTCCTCCAGGCGATCCGCCAGGGGACGTTTCCTGTCTTCCTTGAAGAAAAAATCCGCATCAGCCAACCTCGCACGCAGGACCCGTTCATGCCCCTTTTGCACGACCCCCTCGTCCTTGGCCAATGTATTGTTCACCGCCACGAAACGCGGTATGAGCCGTCCCTGGTCGTCGTAAACCGCGAAATACCTCTGATGCTCCTTCATTGCGGTAGTAAGGACCGTATCCGGGAGCTCGAGGAATGCAGGGTCGAAACCGCCGCACACCGGGGACGGAAATTCCACGAGGTTGGACACCGTCGAAACCAGTTCCGGGTCCGACGAAGGCACCCCGCCCTCCCTCTTTGCCGCCTCCCGAATGCCGCTGAGCACCATTTCTTTTCGCTCCCCGGGATCAATAACCACAAAATGATCTTTCATCTTCTTCCTGTAGTCCCGGAAATCCGTCACCTCGAGGGCACTGGATCCCATAAACCGATGGCCCCTGGTAACGCGTCCACTCCGGACCCCTGCGATTTCTAAAGGGATAATCTCGCCGTCGAACAACGCGACCAGCCAATGGATCGGTCTTACGAACGGGAATCCCGTGTCTCCCCAGCGCATGGACTTGGGCCAGGGAATTTCGGCTACGATCCCGGAGAGGGCCCCGGCGAGCACTTCCTGAGTGGGTCTGCCTGGAACCTTTCGCTTCACGTACACGTATTCCCCTTTGGGGGTATCTGCGCATTTCAGATCATCGATTTTGACCCCTTGCTTCGCCGCAAACCCTTGCGCTGCTTTGGTGGGAACTCCCTTCTCATCAAAGGCGACGCTTTTGGGCGGCCCCCATATCTCTTCAATCAAGTCTTCCTGAGTTTTCGAAATTCCTTCGCCGACCAGGATGAGGCGTCTGGGCGTTCCATACGTTTCCAGGATCCCCGTCCTGGCAATCCGGTCCTCCTGAAGAGAATTGTCCACGAGTCGCTTAAAGGCCTCAAGACCTTCCTCCAAATAGCCGGAGGGGATTTCCTCCGTCCCGATCTCAAACAATAATTCAGCGTCCATGCTTCCATCCTGTCACGCAAAAAGACCGCGGCGTTCCGAAGAGCATCTTCCTCAAAATCGCCAGCATTCCTGGGCGTCCGTTTTGCTGTTTCATGTCCGCAGAAGCGGAAACTCCATTTCCCGGCGCTGGGCGAGATAGTTCTTTGAAACCCGTCGCGCCAGATTCCTGATCCGGTCAATATAGTTCGTTCGCTCCGTCACGCTGATGGCCCCCCTGGCATCCAGGATGTTAAATACATGGGAGCACTTCAGACAGTAGTCGTATGCTGGAAGCACCATTCCCTCCTTGCTGATCCGGAGCGACTCCCGCTCATACATATCAAAGGCCTTCACGAGCATATCCACATCCGCAAATTCGAAATGGTACACGGAAAACTCTCGTTCCCCCACCTTATGGACATCTCCGTAAGTGAGGGAGCCGTTCCATTTCAGGTCGTAAACACTCTCCTGCGCCTGCAGGTACATGGCAATCCTTTCAAGCCCGTAGGTGATCTCCACTGAAATGGGATCCAACCGGATTCCACCCGCCTGCTGAAAATAGGTGAACTGCGTTATCTCCATTCCATCAAGCCACACTTCCCAACCGAGCCCTGCGGCTCCAACCGTTGGAGACTCCCAATCATCTTCAACAAATCGGATGTCATGCTCAAGGGGCTCTATCCCCAGCTCTTTGAGACTCCCCAGATAGACATCCTGAATGTCCTTTGGAGAAGGCTTCACAATGACCTGGTATTGATAGTAGTGGCCCAATCGATTCGGGTTCTCTCCGTACCTGCCGTCCGTCGGTCTTCTCGAAGGCTCTACGTAGGCAACACACCAGGGTTCAGGACCAAGGACCCTGAGCAATGTGGCCGGATTGAACGTGCCCGCACCCACCTCAATGTCATAGGGCTGATGCAAAAGGCAGCCGTACTCCGTCCAGTACTTTTCGAGCCCCATAATCAACTCTTGAAATGTCATGCTTCTTCCCCCCACCCGCTGCCGTGCGCCTACCCGAAAACGAGACACGGGCGCTCAAATTTCCGCCGAAATAACGAGACGGGACCAACGGTTCCCACCCCCAACGGACCCGTGGAAACCCCGAATCGCTTCCAAGCCCGCAAGTCCGGTTGTCGGGGCCGTCGCAGCGGAAGACGGCGGAAATTACCACCAGCACCCCGCTTTGTCAAGTCGCCCCAAAAGGGCCTTGAATCACAGGCAAAGCTTCTCAACAGCTCCCCTGGTCTATTTCCCTCGCCATGCCCGACCATCCTATTCGTCCACGCAGGGCGTTCCTGCAGGTTTTCTCCACTTCATTGCCTTGAGAAAAAGAGTGTGCTATGAACTCCTATCTCAAATCACACCTAGCGAACCGGATACGCAAAGGATGAACCGCGATTATCGACTGGCACGGGAAAAAATGGTAAAAACCCAGCTCATTCCCCGGGGGATCAGGTCTCCCCGCGTGCTGGAGGCCATGAGGAAAGTGCCCCGTGACCGGTTCGTGGAAGAGGCGCTCTCAGCCGACGCCTACGGCGACCATCCTCTTCCCATTGGACAGCGGCAAACCATATCCCAACCCTATATGGTCGCCTTGATGACCGATGCCCTCGAACTTACAGGCAAAGAACACACCCTCGAGGTCGGGACGGGAAGCGGTTACCAGACCGCTGTCCTTGCGGAGCTCTCCGAGAAAGTTTACACCGTGGAACGGATCAGAGCGCTGATGGTTCGGGCTCGAGAAAGCCTTTCCGAACTGGGGTACTCCAACATCCTGTTCAAGGCATTTGACGGCACCCTGGGATGGGAAGAATACGCGCCCTTTGATGCCATCATCGTGACGGCCGGTGCCCCGACAGTCCCCGAACCCCTCAAGGACCAACTTGCCGAGGGTGGACGCCTGGTTATCCCCATTGGAGATCGAGTGGGGCAGGAGTTGATCAAGGTGGTTAAAAAACAAGGCGCTTTCTCGCATGAGCGTTTCGGCGGTTGCCGATTCGTGGACCTCATAGGGGTCCATGGCTGGAAAAACTGATTCACACCTCCCACAATCGTTTCAAGAAATACGAAAAAAAGACTCTTCGAATTCAGGCTTTCCCTCGTACTTCTTCAGGAAAAACCCCGGCGCCTTTTCCATATGCTCAAAGATTGAAGGGTTCAGTTCTATTCCGGCTTCATGAAAGGCCTTAAGTATGCCTTTCGTGGAAGGGGGGCAGCTCTTTACCGCGAACATCCGGTTGATGTCGGGATGATCTTTGTTGGCTTGGTAGATACATTTCCCCATCAAAATGGTCTTCTTTTTACCCGGCGTGGGAGACATGCTTTTCCCGGTCAGAACTTCCACGTCATCCCAGGGTTGTCCATTCCAGGCCTGGGCGATCGCGGTAAGGATCACGCCGTTCAAGAACGAGCAGAATGTACACATCGTCAGATCGTACTTTCGGTATGTCAGGCCCTGAATCCCCAGCCGCTTCATGGGCAGCGGCAATGACCCGTCCTCAGTATAAGCAAATGTGTATTCGTGGCGTGAGGCCACGCTCTGGATATCTTCTCCCCTGATCTCAATGTCTGAAAGATCACAAGGCCTTCCGGCCCTCTGAGCGGCGATGGAAAGGTGAGGGACCTCCCCGGGGTTGTAGCCCAGCACCTCGGCCCCCACCATGTCCGTAGAAAGCAAATCACCTCCGGCAACGAGAAGATTGCTCCTCCTTATCTTTCCATCAAAACCGGGGCCCCTGGCATTGGTATAGATCCCGTCAAGCAGTGTAAAAGACGGCGGAATCACGTCCGGCAACCTCGAAATCATATCATTGAGATCCCTGTGGGCATCCGCGCTGTGGCATTTCTTGCGGGATGGAATATCCAGGGAGCCCTTCAAGTTCTTGGTACCGAGACTGACAACCGTTTGGGCATGGGTCTTGAGCACCGGGAGGTTGACCAAAAAGTCCGACTCCAACAGATCCCTATTCAGGTGCAGATGCACGCCGTTTCCAAGGTTCACCCTGTCAAACAGTCTCTCATGGACATTGATGCATCTCACTCCGTAGCGCTGCTCGAGGGTCCTATAGCCCAGGGTTTCAAAAGCGTGAGCCGGGGTATCCACATCCTTCGGACGAACCATGGTAGGGCCCTCTCCTATCATGATGTCGTCGATCCCTCTCTCCTTCAAAAGCAGGACCATGTCTTCCACCACCCTCGATGTGGTGATGACCCCCCACTTGGGGAACGGCACTTCTCGAGTCCAGAAAACAATGTTCGGTTTGATAAATACCCTCGAATTCCGGGGTAACACTTCGAGCCCCTTGCATGCGTCAAAGGCCTCACGCACCGACTCGCCGGGCTTCTCATACCGCACGATGGAGACGATGTGTCTCCTTTTTGCATCCGCTCCGGGACCCATCTCTTTGTCCATTCCATCCACTCCTTGCTCAGAGCCGGTTGAACAACTGTCGCATCCCTTCCTTTAAATCCACACCAACCGACGACAGCTGGTCTTCTGGGAGCACAACAAACTCGGCCGAACTCTTGACCAGAAGCTTCCCGGTGTCGTCCCGGATTTCTCCCTTCGCCTTGACCTTCTGACGATGATCCGATCCATCCAGGATTCGTCCCCTCACGGTGATGGGACGTCCGGTAAATACAGGCCTCACATACTTGAGCTCCATCTTTCTCGTCACGGAAAAAACCCGCCTGAAATAAATCACACTCCAGGCCATCACCTCATCGAGCATGGTTGATATGATGCCCCCGTGCGCCATGTGATCCCATCCCTGGTAGTGATCTCCCAGAACGACATCAGAACAAACCGCGTCCCCCTGCCGATAGAACTGGAGGTTCAACCCGATCGGGTTTTCGGTCCCGCAGGCAAAACAAGAATATCCCTGCAGCTTTTCGATAGGAACTCTTTCCTCCCTCGCCATCTGCATTTCTCCCTCACTGTAACCTGAATATGGTCAAACGACTTTTGCAGCGTTTTTGCGTTGCCGAAGCGCCCGCTCGTCTCCTTTCAAAAGGAGGGTGTGCCAGGTCATCTCGTGATTCCATTCGCGAATCAGGGTGTACCGAAGCCGGCCGAGATCCGCTTTCAGGTCGCGTGCCTGGCTCCTCAGGAGGCCGGATAACAAAAATCTCTTATGAAGCCCGGGATCCCTTTCTTTCATCACTTCACTCACCGCTCTGTAATGCATGTTTGCGACCACCAGGTCGCCGGGCTCTCCCAGAAACGCCGCGGCTTCGCCTTCGACGACGCGCACCCGGTCTTCCACGCCGTTCAGGATGCAATTCTTCCTCGCCGTTTGAACACACAACGGGTTCACATCCACGGCCAGGACGCGCTTTGCACCAAGACAAGCAGCGGCCAGGGAGAGTATCCCCGTGCCGGTCCCAAGGTCAAGGACGGTAGCGAACGGTTCCACCCGGCAGGCAAAAGCCAACGCTCTCAGACAGTCCCTGGTGGTGGGGTGAAGACCGTTTCCGAACACCACGCCGGGCTCGAGCGCGATCCGTATTTCCCCGGCTCCCGTAAGGGCAGCCCGTCCCGGTACAGTAATCAGGAACGGTGGGACCCGAATCTCCTCGGACCCCTTTCCCTGCCACTCTTCGTAGTCCAGTTCGTATCGGTCAACAACACGGATATGCGCCCCGCCCTGTGCCAATGAAGCGATCTCCTCCTCCGCCTCCCTTGAAAAGAACAGAAATGAGGCATTTTCTTCCACCCAGTTTCCGAGGAAATGCTCTCCGAGCTGCGACTCCTGGTCGGGATGGAGCACGTCGTCCATCTCATAAATCACCATAATGGGAAACTCCGCTCATCTCCACCGGACAGGCTTCACCCCCCTTGGCTGTCTTTCCCCCTTGAAGACAGAAACGATCCGTTTCTTTTTTACGGCCCTCCCGCCTCAAAGTCAACCGCCCCTGCCGAGTCCCTGGCGCAATTGCGGACGGTACTTCTCTTCCGAATCCATCTCATCCCGGCGCGTATCCCCTCCCCGCTCCAGCTCCTCCCCAACAGCTGGGATCGGATCCCGAGCGTGATGAAACCGGAAGCGCGGACAGTTTATGTGCTGCAAAGGGAAAAAGAAGCCCCCGGCCGGGCAGCGCTGCCGTGCGGACCAAAAAGAACGGTTCTTCCGGGAAATGGGTACCTCTTAGAATTTGGATAGCCCTTATAGAGGGGGAATGAACGTTTTTTTGCGGTTCTTCCAGGGACTCGAAAGCGCTTCTGTAGGAGCGGC
>CAYVUX010000136.1:0-7733 GCA_964455075.1 uncultured Desulfobacteraceae bacterium
GCCTTACGGCCAACCCCATCCGGGACCGGCTTAGCCAGTCCCCATGACCCCACCCCATAGGGTGGGGGTTTCTAAGTCGATCTAAAGGCGGCTCAGGCCCCACCCTTCAGAGGTCCTGCCGGAGCGGCTTGCAAGGGCCTTCTCCGATCCGCACGAAAACCCGAAGGGGCTTTCCAGCCATCCCCTTACTCCTGGGCGTACTTCTCCATATCCTCGAGAACCCACTTCTCCACGGCCTCTTTCCCGCGGATCAGGGTTTCCAGTTCCGTTTTGTCGTCGGGCTTGATCCTGTACATCCAGCCCTTGCCGTAGCAGTCGTCGTTTATCAGGCCGGGATTGGTTTCCAGCTCCTCATTGACGGCGACAAGTTCTCCATTTACCGGCGCGTATACCTTCCCCAGCCATTTACCCGACTCGATCTTAGCGAATTTCTTCCCTTTTTTCAGCTTCTTCCCCTCGTCGGGGAGCTGCACGTACACGATTTCCCCGGCCATGACCTGGGCGAAGTCATCCATCCCCATCACCAGCTCGTCTCCATCGTCTCTAATCCAGAAGTGATTCTCCTCGTAATACAGCTCATCAGGCATCTCGTATTGTTCCACTTTCATGTAGAGTCCTCCTTGTACCAGGAAGTCGACATTTTCCGCCCGCCCCCGACAAGGCGGCATGCCGTCAGCCACCTAGCCGCTCTCACCGGCCATACGCTTGTACATCTCGTATCTCTCGCGCATATCCTCTTCCGCCTTCTCAAAAAGCCTCTCGGCGTTGTCCGGAAAGGTTCTCGTGAGGCTGGAGTACCGGACTTCCCCCATCAAGAATTTTTTGAAATCGCCCTTGGGTTCTTTGGAATCCAGAATGAAAGGATTTTTTTCCTCTTCCTTGAGAAGGGGGTTGTACCTGTACAGGGGCCAATATCCGGCCTCTACGGCCTTTTTCTCTTCCTCCTGGCTCAGCCCCATATTGATGCCGTGGTTGATGCAGGGGGCATAGGCAACGATCAGAGACGCCCCCGGATAACTCTCCGCTTCCGTCAGGGCCTTCATGAACTGGTTCTTGTTGGCGCCCATGGCCACCGAAGCCACGTACACGTACCCGTAGGTCATGGCCATGAGTCCCAGTTCCTTCTTCCGGGTGGGCTTCCCGCTTGCGGCGAACTTGGCCACCGCCCCGGTGGGCGTCGCCTTGGAGGATTGGCCGCCGGTGTTCGAGTACACCTCCGTGTCAAGGACCAGGATGTTGACATCCTCTCCCATGGCGATGACGTGATCCAATCCGCCGTATCCGATGTCGTAGGCCCATCCGTCTCCTCCGAATATCCAGATGGACTTCTTGGTCAGATAATCCTGGCGGTCGAGAATCTCCAACAGGACCGGATCTGCTTCCTCCGATCCTTTGATCTCCTCCTCGATGAGGTCCACCACCCGCCGTCCCCATGTCTTGGATTCGCTTCCGTCGCCTATGTGTTCCAGCCAGCCGTTCAGTGCTCCTTTGAGCTCGTCGGAGACATCGCTTTCCGCAGCCTGACGGACGTATTCGGCCAGTTTCATTCTGCGCTGGTTTACTCCGAGCGCCATCCCAAAGCCGTATTCCGCATTGTCTTCGAACAAGGAGTTTGCCCAGGCGGGGCCGTGTCCGTCCTCGTTTACGGTGTAGGGGCAGACGGGCGCGGATCCGCCGTAGATGGAGGAGCATCCCGTGGCATTGGCGATAAGCATTCGATCGCCGTAAAGCTGGGTAATGACTTTTATGTATGGCGTCTCGCCACAGCCGGGGCAGGCTCCTGAGAATTCAAAGAGCGGTCTTCTGAACTGGCTGCCCTTGACCGAAGAGACGGACATCAGATCGTCAAGGCAGGGCAGTTCCATGGAAAAGATGTGGTTCGGAACCTCCCTGTCTTTCTGGGTGCCCAAGGGCTTCATGATCAGAGCCTTTTCTTTGGCCGGGCACACCTGCGCGCAGTTTCCGCAGCCGGTACAGTCCAACGGGCTGATCTGGATCCGGTAGCGCAACCCCTTGAGTTCCTTCCCCTTGGCTTCGACGGTCAGGAAATCCTTGGGCGCCTCCTCCAGGGCTTCTTCCCGGGCAAGCACCGGCCGGATCACGGCATGGGGACACACGAAGGAGCACTGGTTGCATTGAATGCAGTTATCCGGCTGCCACTCCGGCACATTGATCGCAATGCCCCGCTTCTCGTATCGCGTTGTTGCCGTGGGGAAAACCCCGTCCGCGGGCAGGGCGCTGACCAGGAGGGCATCCCCCTGCTGGGCCAGCATGGGACGCATTACCCTGCCTACGAACTCGGGTTCATCCGTTTCCATGTAGGGCTCGTGTCCCGCCGTTGCCCAGGATTCCGGCACATCGATCTTTTCGAGCTCCCCCACGGCCCGGTCCACGGCATCGATGTTCATCTGAACAACTTTATCGCCCTTCTTGCCGTAGGTCTCCTTGATGGCGTCCTTGAGGTAATCAAACGCCTGGTCCGGAGGAATCACTTCGGAGATCTTAAAAAAGGCGGCTTGCATGATCATATTGATCCGGCCTCCCAGGCCCAGTTCCGAGGCGATTTTCACGGCATCGATATTGTAAAAATTGAGGTCCTTTTGTGCGATGGTTCGTTTCATGTGATCCGGCAGCCGGTCCTCCATCTCTTTCAATGTCCATGAAGAATTCAGCAGGAATGTCCCCCCCTTTCGGATGCCTTCCAGGATGTCATACTGGTCCACAAACGCGGGGTTGTGGCAGGCGATAAAGTCCGACGTGGTCAGGAGATAGGGCGACTGAATCCGGTGGGGGGAGAACCGAAGATGACTCATGGTGATCCCGCCTGATTTTTTTGCGTCGTAGGCAAAGTAGGCCTGGGCAAACATGTCCGTGTTTTCGCCGATGATCTTGATGGCGTTCTTGTTGGCCCCCACGGTTCCGTCGGCCCCCAGCCCCCAGAACTTGCATCTCACGGTCCCCTCCGGGGATGGATCGATCTTTTCTCCCAGCTCCAGGGAGGTATGGCTGACGTCGTCGACAATACCCACCGTGAAGTGATTCTTCGGGGCTCTGCCCCGGAGGTTGTCGTACACGCTCTTGACCATGGTGGGGGTGAGATCCTTGCTGCCGAGGCCGTAGCGGCCTCCCACCACCACGGGCCGGTCCTCCCGCTCCTGCAGGAGGGTGCACACATCTTGATAGAGCGGCTCTCCGAGTGAGCCGGGGGCCTTGGCCCGGTCGAGCACCGCGATATGTTCGGCCGTGGCGGGCAAGGCATTGAGAAAATGGCCCCCGGAGAAAGGCAGGTAGAGGCGCACCTTGACAAGTCCTACCCGTTGTTTCTCCTGCTCAACCATGTAGTTTACCGTTTCCTCGATGACATCACAGCTCGAGGCCATGGAGACAATCACCCGGTCCGCTTCCGGATGCCCCACGTAGTCGAAGATGTGATACCGCCGCCCCACGAGGTCCGAGACCTTGTCCATCTCCTCCTGGACCGTGTCCGCCACCCGGCGGAAGTATGGACTGCATGCTTCCCGATTCTGGAAGAAGATATCCGGGTTCTGAGCCGTGCCCCGCATCTGAGGATATTCCGGGTTCATGGCCC
Source organism: uncultured Desulfobacteraceae bacterium (assembly GCA_964455075.1). Taxonomy (GTDB): domain Bacteria; phylum Desulfobacterota; class DSM-4660; order Desulfatiglandales; family Desulfatiglandaceae; genus CAYVUX01. The sequence continues at coordinate 3,590 of CAYVUX010000136.1, forward strand.
TTGACCGGAAGTCGTCGATGGCTTCCCAATCCACCAAAGAGGCCATGTCTTCGTAATCGATCATGGCGATCTTCTGAATCTCCATGGAGGTGCGAAACCCATCAAAAAAATGAAGAAAAGGCAGGCTGGCCCGAATGCTCGCAAGATGCGCCACCAGGGCCAAATCCATGGCTTCCTGAACGGATGCGGACGCGAGGAGGCTGAAGCCGGTCTGCCGAACCGCATTCACATCGCTGTGGTCGCCGAAGATGGAAAGCGCGTGGGTTGCGACCGCTCTCGCAGAGACATGAAACACACACGGCATGATCTCACCGGAGATCTTGTACATGTTCGGGATCATAAGCAGAAGCCCCTGGGACGCGGTAAACGTCGTGCAAAGAGCGCCCGCTGAGAGAGCCCCGTGCACCGCGCCCGCGGCCCCGGCCTCGGATTGCATTTCCACCACCTTGAGCGGCTGTCCAAAGATGTTCTTCCTGCCGTGTGCCGCCCATTCATCGGCATACTCCCCCATGCTGCTGGAGGGGGTGATCGGGTAGATCGCCGCCACGTCGCTCATGGCATAGGCCACATGGGCGGCCGCCTCGTTTCCCTCAATGGTTTTCGTTTTCGCCGTCATGATTTTTCCTTTCTTCGTTCTTTAGCCCGTAAACTGATTGGGCATGAAAATTCTTTTCGACATTAATGACGGGATTCCGCCATTCCGTTCCCCTCAGGCTGTCCAGGACTCACCGAACGGGGTCTTTTGTACACGGAAAAACCGCTCTGACAGTTCAAACTATAAAGGATCGACCTGCCTCTGTCAAAGCGGTTCCCGGAAAGGTCGATATCACTCGTCCTCTTCCATCAGCTCATTGAGAAAATCGGCGATGTTGTAGATCTCGAATTTCTGCTTTCGCAGCTTGGCATTCCCCAGATTGTGTACGCAGGAATTGCATGCGGTCAGGACCACCTCGGCCTCGATCTCCTCGGCCTCCAAGAGACGCCGCCGCGCCATGGAAATAGAGTTCTTTGCGAACGCCCCCCTCACGCCCCCGCCCGCGCCGCAGCACAGGGCGTCGGCATGGTGATGGGGCATCTCCACGAACTCGGGGGCAATTTTCCGTATGATGTCACGCGGCTCCTCATAGATCCCGCAGTGCCTTCCCAAGTCGCAGGGATCATGGTACGTGACCCGCTTATCCGTGGTTACCCCGAAGTCAAAATCCTTCAGGAACTGGGTGATGTGAATCACCTCCACGCCCTTTTCCCGCAGTTCCTTGTACTGGGGTTTGCTGTTGAAGGTCCTGGCACAGTAGGGACAGCCGGTAATGACGGCGGAAGCTCCGACCGCCAGGATCCTTTCCACGTTCTTTCCTGCCAGGCTGTCGTGGATCCGGTATCCCACGTCTTCAAGAACTCCGCTGCAGCACACCTCGTCGATCAGCGTATAGTCCACATTCAGACGGTCCAGGAGATCCAGGGTCGCCTCCGTGGATTCATCCTCTCTGTAAAGTCCCACGCAGCCTGCGAAGTACACATACTTCGCCTTCGTTTTCCTCTCCCTTCCGAAGTCCTCCGCTTCGTCTTCGGCATAGATGTTTGTGTGGCTCTCCAGCACTTGGTTCATGCCCCGGAAGGCGGGATGACACGACCCAATGTGGACCATGTCGCGTCTCGCCTGCTTGATGATCTCCGGCACATCTACACCGGACGGGCAGTTCTCCACACAGCTCGCGCAGGTGGTGCACTGAAACAGGCTGTCAATCAGCTCGTCGTCCAGCGCAATCTTTCCGTCCATCACCTCCTTGAGAAGCAACATCTTCCCCCGGGCGTTCAACCCCGGACGAAGCGTCGTCCCGAATACGGGACAGACCGCCTGGCAAAACCCGCACCGGGAGCACTGAAGAATTTGTTCACGATATTTTTTCTCGAAATCGTACTTGGCTTCCATGCCGGATCTCCTTTACTTGTCACAACTTCTCGATGCCGGCCGGATTATGGAAGGAGCATCCCCACCCGCGAGCCGACACGCGGTATCTACTCCAGGGCCATTTTCCCCGGATTCAGGATGTTGTTGGGATCCAACATCTTTTTTAACCTTCGCATCACGTCCATGGCCGTGGGATCGTGCTCCAAGTCCATGAAGGGCGCTTTGGAGAGCCCAATCCCGTGTTCGCCCGTGAGAGTCCCCTTCAAATCAACGGCCAACTGAAAAAGCTCCGCGCTCGCCGCTTCCATAGCCTTGACCTGGTCCGGATCGTATCCGTCATAGAGGATCTGCGGGTGGAGATTGCCGTCGCCCGCGTGCCCGAAAGTGGCGATCTGGATGCGGTGTTTCTCGGAGATCTCCTGGATGCCCTTGAGCAGGGCGGGCACATTTCCCATGGGGACTGTCACATCCTCAAGCACGAAGTGGGTTTTGATTCTGGCGAGGACCGCGTAGGCCGATTTCCTCGCCATCCAAAGCTCTTCCGCCTCTTCAACGGAACGGGCCTTGCGGACCTCCTGCGGGTTGTTTTGTTGAAAGACCTCTATGACTTTTGACATCTGGTATTCCGTCTCCTCTGCGGTATACCCGTCTGTCTCCGCCAGCAGCAGGGCGTCCACCTCGGGAAGGCTCAGTTCCGTATTTTGGTTGATCGCCTCGATGGTGTGCCTTCCCAGGATCTCCAGAACACTCGGGACAATGCCGCTTTGCATGATCCCCGTGACCGCCCGGCCGGCATCCTCCAAGCGATCGAATGTTGCCATCGCCGTACTGGTAGCCGTGGGCTTTGGGTTGATCTTGAGGGTGATCTCGGTGACCACACCGAGCGTCCCCTCCGAACCCACGAACAGCCTCGTGAGATCATAACCGGATACGGATTTCATGGCCCTCGAACCCGTTCTCATGATGCGCCCGTCGGGAAGCACCACCTGGAGGCCCAGGACATAGTCGCGGGTGGTTCCGTATTTCGCGCCTTTCACACCGCCTGCATTGGTTGCCACATTGCCCCCCAGGGTCGCCACCTTTCCGCTTGCGGGATCGGGGGGAAAAAAGAAACCATAAGGGGCCAGGGCCCGCTCGAGATCCGCGTATACCACGCCGGGCTGGACAACCGCCAGCCTGTCGCCGATGCTGATCTCCAGGATTCTGTTCATATGGTTCATATCCAGAACGATCCCCCCCCGCGCAGGAACGGCCATACCGGAGAGCCCCGTGCCGGCGCCCCTCGGTATCACGGGAATCCTCTCCCGATCGGCCAGCTTCAAGACTTCCGAAACCTGGTCGGCGGACTCGGGCCACACGCCGCACCCCGGCCGGTGGCTGTGCTCCGAAGCGTCGTAAGAATAGCTGACCAGATCGATCAGTCCTTCCGTATAGTTCTCCTCTCCCAGGATGGAAATAAGGGCCTGTTTGATCTCCGGACTCATACCATCTCCTTTGTCTTTGATTCTTCCTATATCTACAGAAAAGAGGCATTTCAGGCGGGGCCGAGCGTCTTCGAGGAACACCCGCTGAGGCCGGCCCCCCTGATGATGCTCCCAACCCAAAGGTTTTCTGCTCCGACCCGAAATCCCGTTCGAGCCCGAGAGTCCTTTCCGCTCAAGCGCTCTCCGGCATTCCAATCCTCCCTCCCTCGCTCCCCCGGCCGGGGTTTTATTGTCCTGCTCTGTGCTTGTCCTCCTTCACGGCATGAATCGCAATAGCCACAGGCGCCATGATGATGTGGAACAGCCTGCTGAACGGCAGATAGGCAATAAAGGCCCCTGTCAGGAGGGCATGCGCGTACCACAAGTATCCGTAGATACCGGTCCAGAAAGTAGATCCGGGGACCAGAAGGCTGATGAGATATCCGACAAAGGCATATCCGGAGCCCGCGGGTCCGCCCGTCATGGCAATCCTGACCCCCTCGAGCAAGAATCCCAGGATCACGACGGCCCCAATCAGGAAAAGGGCGATTCTATCCCGGCCCGGAAGACCCGGGAGTGACCGGCTGTCCTCGATCCAGCCCCTCAGGAGCGCCATGCCCAGCCCCGCGAGTATCATGACCCCTGTTGCGTCAAACAAGAAGCCGGTCAGCGGGTGATTCTTGTCCAGCATGGCCCAAACCGTCCCGCTTTCCGGGGAAATCAACGACCAGAGCAGGGCCCACATGCCCCAGGCAAACCGAAACACAAAAGG
>CAYVUX010000136.1:7743-8169 GCA_964455075.1 uncultured Desulfobacteraceae bacterium
AAGATCATGCCGTGGATAAACCACCTCGCGGGCGATCTCCGGTAAAGCCTTCGCTGAAGAAGGACGTCCATCACAAGGGCTCTTGCAACGAGGACCGTTTTTCGCGAAAACACTCCGGCAAGACCTTGTTGAAAAACCCTCCAGAAGGCAGGAATCCGCCCCCGCGTCCTATTCCCGGACATCGTGCCGGAAAGTCCGTAGGAGAGCACCGCGGCGACTCCTATCAGGAAAATCCCCAAGGCCGATACGGTAATGGTGTCTGCCACGGAAAACGTTGCAGCATGACACGGCATGCAGATGATGCTCTTCGCCGGCAGAACCATGGCCACAGCCCCCACGGTGTTTCCTTGGGCATGGCATCTCTCGCAGGAGCCCTCTTCATCTGCCGCGGTCATGATATGGATCTCCGAGGCCCCCTCGCGGGCC
>CAYVUX010000137.1:0-1123 GCA_964455075.1 uncultured Desulfobacteraceae bacterium
TGAACTCAAAGATAAACTGCGCGGCCAGGGTCGCGATACAGAGATAAAGGCCCTTGACTCTCAGGCTGGGGATTCCGATGATCAGGCCCGCCGCTGCGGCCACCAGCCCCGCACAGGGAAGGGCCAGCCAGAATGAGAACCCCAGCCGGGTAATCAGGATGGCCGATGTGTACGCGCCGACGCCCGCAAAGGCGGCATGTCCCAGGGATATCTGCCCGGTGAATCCGGTCAGGATATTGAGCCCCACGGCTGCGATTACGGCAAACCCGATCATGTTGGCCACATAGAGGAGATAGGCGTTGGCGATAAACGGGAAGACCAGGAGAAAGACGAAAAACAGGGCCAGCCAGTATTTTACGAACAAAGACGGAAAGATCTGTTCGTCTTCAATGTAGCTTTCTTTGAAATCTCCGCAACGCATCCTGCGTTCTCCGTTTTCCGAAGCCGTTCGCGCCGGCAGGGGCTTTCATAACCCATGGTTTTCCCCGGCAACCCCGGCCCGGAACTCCCTTTGCCCCGCCCGGAGCGAATTCCAAAGCACTATCCGCCGTCGGTGTTCACAGCCGTCTCTAGACTCTTTCGATGATCTCTTTTCCGAACAATCCGTAGGGGCGGATCATGAGTATTAGAACCAGGATGAAGAAGGGCGCCACGTCTTTTACCCCGCCGCCAAAGACCGGATCGAGGTAAATCCCCGCCAGGTTTTCCAGAATGCCGATAATCAGCCCGCCCACGATCGCCCCTCCGATGCTGTCCAATCCGCCCAGGATGATCACGGCAAGGACTTTGAGGCCGATATCCCCCATGTAGATGCTGATGCCGCTGATATTGCCGATGACGATTCCTCCGATCACGGCGGCAATGGCCCCGAAACTCCACGACAGGGCGAAAATCCAGCGAACACTGATGCCCATGGAAAGGGCCGCTTGCTGGTCGTTGGCGGTGGCCCTCATGGCGATTCCCGTGCGGGTGAACTTGAAGATCAGAATAAACAGGACGGTTCCGATGACGGCAAAGATGAATCCCCAAAGGAGGCCGGACGGCACAATGGCGAAACCCAGATCCAGCGGTTCGGGGGGGAAAATCTCCGGGAAAGAGCGGTAATCGGGTGACCAGATGATGT
>CAYVUX010000137.1:1133-8155 GCA_964455075.1 uncultured Desulfobacteraceae bacterium
CAGGCCCTGGAGGATGAAAGCCAGGCCGATGGTGACCATAATAACCGAGATAATGGGTTCTCCGATAAGCTGCCGCAGGATGACCCGCTCAATGATGACTCCCAGGAGAAAGGCGAAGAAGAGCGTTCCCAGAAACGAAGGCCAGAAAGGAAGGCCCGCCCCGGTGAGAAGAGACAGGCAGACAAACGCTCCCAGAGACATGAATGCTCCGGTAGCGAGATTCAGAATGCTGGTCGCCTTGTAGATCAGCACGAATCCCAGCGCGATAAGGCCGTATACCCCTCCGGTGGCCACCCCTGTTACGATTATTTGCAACAGTATGTCCATCGAGCCTCTTTTCTATTTCAGTACGTTCGTTGGGAACAACAAAGAAATGCGATGATGTAGCCTACTTCTCAAATCCGAGTGTTCCTGTCAAGAAAAACCTTTCTTCTCCTCCGGCCGGCCGGACCGCTGATCGCGGGTTCGGCTGTTGCCCGTTCGAAGCGGATGAGGTTTGCCTGGGAGTCTGTCGAACTGCACCCTCCTAGTCCCCGAAGGCGCCTTTTGTGAGAAGCTCCTTGGCGACGATGACCCTCTGGATGTCCAGGCTCCCCATGACCGCTTGAGCGCTGACGGCGATCCTGTAAAGCCGGGCTACGTCAAAGTCTTCGCTCAATCCGTACGCGCCGTGGACCTCCATGGCGTCGGCGACAATCTCCCGGATGTCGGTCCCGATAAGCAGCTTCAGGGCGGCGGCTTCCGCAAAAATGGTCTCTCCCCGGTCGGATTTGCCGCAAACCCTGTAGAGATATGCTTTCATTGCCTCCAGCCGGGCCGCCATGCGGGCGAGCTTGAACTGGGTCAACTGGAATTTGTGGCCGATGGGCGTCCCCCGGTGCTCGCGCGAGCCGGCATACTGAAGGGAAAGGTCCAGGGCTCTTTCCGCCACCCCGAGGAAGAGGGAGCAAAAAGCGATTTTTCCGGCCGCCTCGGTCTGCAAAAGGATCTCAAAGCCCTCCCCCGGGGCGCCGATCACGTGGTCGTCCGGAGCAAAATAGTCTTCGAAATGGACATCCCCATTGTCCAGGGATCTCTCATGAATGAATACCTCCCTCTTCCCCGCCCGATAGCCTTCCTGTTTTGCGTTGACCAAGAAGGCCGTTATCCCGTCTCCGGACCTGGCAAAAAGGATCATGTGATCACAAATCCCGGAGTTGGTAATGAACCGCTTGGAACCGTTGATCACCCATCCCTTATCGGCTTTTTTTGCGGCGGTCTTTATCTGCGCAGGATCGGAGCCGGTCTCCGACTCGGTGAAGGCCAGGGCCCCGATCTTTTTTAGCGAGAGGAGGTCGGGCAAATAGGTGCGTTTGAGCAACGGCGAGCCGTAACGAAGAAGGGGATAGGCGAGCATGAAATTCTCAAAAAGCATCCAGGACGGAACCAGGGTGGCGTAAGAGAGTTCCTTGAGGGCAAGGACAAATCCGGTAAAGGATCCGTCCGCGCCCCCATACTGCTCCGGGAAAAAGGACTGGAGGATCCCCATGGACAACAATTTGGTCTTCAGGGCCTCCGGAAGCTCGCCCCTTTCCTCTATGTCTCTGCATCGCCCGAGGAGTTCGTCCCGTGAAAATCGCCTCACAGCCCTCTGAATTTCCCTCTCTTCATAGGAGAAATGACCAGCCATGCTCTCCATCCTTTCCAATTGCAGGGGAATATGTCAATAATGTCGGAACCTATTCCAAACGACCCATAAGGTTCTTGAGACGCTCGACGGTTCTTGGCAGGATGTCTCCAAGCGGCTCCCAAAACCGCAAATAGGCCTTGCGATCCAGAGGAGTATCTCCCCGGTTGAGGATTACCAGCCTGGCACCGGCTCTCAACGCCTCCGTGGGAATATCCGCTGCCGGGGTGACAACCAGGCTGGACCCCGCAACCACAAATAGGTCGCATCTTCGGGCATGGTCGAACGACAGTTCCAAATCCTTCCAGGGAAGGGGCTGTCCGAAGTCCACCACGGTGGATTTCATCCGTCCGCCGCACAGGGGCAGGCGACCGTCCCCGAAGACCTGTCCTGTTTCCTTCCGCATCGAACACACGCCATTTTGAACATGTTCCCGTGAAGCTCGGCGAGAAGCTCCGTTCGTATTCCCGATTTGAGATGAAGGCCGTCCACATTCTGAGAGATGAGGAACTGGAGCTTCTCCAGCTTCTGGAGTTCGGTGAGCGCTTGATGCCCTGCGTTTGGCTGAACCCTGTCCCAGGGAATGTTGACCGGTTTGGGAGGAAGCCCCTTGTCCCTCCGCGTCCAGAGGCCGTCCGGGCCGCGAAAATCCGGAAGACCCGACTCCGTGCTGATTCCCGCTCCGGTAAACACCACGAGATGCCGGGATTCATATATCCATGCGGCCAGCGTCTCGATCCGGGTTTCCAGGTCGTCATGCATGGGCTTCCCCCTTGGTCCGAATGGCCCAGATCGCGCGATTCGCTCACATGCGCATTCCTCTTGCTGAAATCTCGGGGAAGTTCTCCTCCCCGGAATGCGGTTGCTGAGGCCTCCTCCACCGGAAGTCCCTTCCCAGGAATTGGTAGAGTCTCTCGTTATGGGGCGAAAAAAACCGCGCAAGGGTTTCGTAGACCGCGGGCGGAACCTCCCGCGTATACGATCCTACGTTTCTCGGGCGGAGATCCCTGGGCCTGAAGAATGGATCGACGCCGAGAAACGCAAACACCTCTTCAAGGATCCGCTTGGGTTGGGAAAAGAAGTCCTCGCTTTTGAGTATCAGGAGCTGGCCTCTTTTGAAATGCCGGAGGTACCGCCTCAACTGATCCTCGTAAAGCCCCCGATGTTTGTAAGAGAAGAACCGGTATTCATTGCTGTGGAAATCCGGCTCTTTTTTCATCTGCGTGAAGCCGGGAAGGACACGCCGCTCCTCCGCCTCAAGGGCCTTATCAAGGGGCAAGGGCTCCCGCTGCCGCTTCACTTCATGGAAGTAGTGCGACACGGCGCGGTCTGCGGGTTCCCTGAGAAGGACAATGAGCTTTGCATGAGGAACGGTACAGGAAATTCTCTCCGGAGCGCGGGGGTCGCAGAGATAGAAGGGGGAGCTCTCTCCGGTCACGGTTCCGCGCGGAAGCCGGCGACGGAAGGGAAAGTGCGCCCGGTACCACCGAAGCCCCTTGGCGTAGCTCCGATCAAAAAAGTGGACTTCTTTTTTTTGGGCCCAGATTACCTGGGGGTGCTGGACCATACACTTGTAAAGGCTCGAAGTCCCCGATTTTGCGGCTCCGATGACGAGAAAGTCGGGAAGGCACCGATAATCGGCCCCCAGCCTCCTGAGCTGCAGTCTTGCTTGTTTGAGGGCTCGTTTGATTTTTCGAAGAAGCATGTGCCTTGGGCCGATCCCTGTGCTCCGCATTTCTGAAGTAGGTACCTTCTCACTTTTTCAGAACACAAACAGGGAGAATCTGTCAAGACGATTGGACGCGTCTCAGCGGTCGACCGGCGAATACGGGACGCTTGTTGGTTGCCCCGTCTTCGGTGGAGAATGGTTTCCCTCGTATGTCGCAAGGGAAGAGGGTCAGGGGCGGGAAGTGTGAATGGCTACAGCATGCGGATATTCGGATTCGCCGGCCTCCTCTTTCCCACTTCTTTTTCTCTCCTTTTCCAGTTCCCAGACCATGCACTGTGTCCGGAACTTGCAGTACGCGGTCGGATCGATGCAGTCCACGCCGGCGTCCATGCACGATTCGCAATATCCTGTGCCCATTTTTTGGCACACGACGCTGGCTTCACGATCGGGATGGTATCGGCATTCCATCATCCTCTTCCCTTCTATGGACCGCCGTAGGGCCGGGCCTCTTTGTGTCTACGGCGGTCCCGTGGATTTCATCCTTACGAATATAACGAGACCGCTCAGATGGGAAGGTTACAAAAAGATGCGGAAAATGGAGCGATTCACTCGGCCCCGTTCTTTCGGCCCCTGTCGAGGCATGCCTTCAGTGCGCCTCTGAGTCGTTTCCGAACGTCGGCCGGCACGCTATCCCTGGGGGTCCTTTTCAACAGGTCTATGGTGTCTCGGAGCGATTCCACGCAGTGTCGGCATTCCGGACACCTCTCCACATGGGCCCGGATCTCTGCAAAGGTCTCCTCGTCCAGCTCGCCGTCCAGGAATTCCGAAATTCGCTCCGCATATTTCATGCAGTCCTCATGCATGAAGAAGCTCCTTTCGGTACCGCTCCGAGATATTGCCCCGGAGGAAGAGTCGTGCCCTGTGGAGCCTGGTTTTGACCGCCTGAGGCGTCACCCCCATGATGTCGGCGGTTTCTTCGGTGCTGAAGCCTTCCAGGTCCCGCAAGGTGAATGTCATCCGGTACTTGGGTGGGAGGGAAAGAAGAGCCTCGTTGATTACTTGCTTCAGTTCGGTTTGAAAGAGTTTCTCTGCGGGATCTTCCGACCAGTCCGGGATGTCGTATTGTCCTGCAGCCCCGTCGCCCAGAAGTGATTCCAGGGAGAGTTCATAGTCGGGCTCACATTTTTTCTTGCGCCGTTTCCGGTAGCAGGCGTTTGCCGCGATTTTGAAAAGCCAGTTCTTGAGGCGCGTTTCCTCGCGAAAATCGTGCAGGTAACGAAACGCACTCAGGAAGGTCTCCTGGATGATGTCCTCGGCGTCCTCCTTCTGGCCGCACATGCGGAGCCCGAAGTTGTAGAGGCTCTGTTCGTATCGGCCCACGATGTCCTCCATGGCTTCGGGGGATCGCTTGCGGAATTGTTCAATGAGCCGGTGCTCATCCTCGGTGGTGGCCGTCCTTTTCATAGGATCGCAGTCTTTTCTTGCATCGAAAATCCGGGTACATTATCAATCTAGCGGAATTTGTGTCGGGTTACAATCGGAGAACCGGGGTTCGCCCGGCCGCCGGGCCGCCGACGGGGGCGGGATTCCGCCATTCAGAGCCCGTGTCGCGGTTCGTCATCCCGGCCAAGTCCCGTGAAACGGGGGGCGAGCCGGGATCCACAAGATCATGATATGATTACGGTTTCATGCAGTCAGGATTTCTTGCTATGCTTCGCGTCGCTCGTTCGGAATGATGTTTTTTGGAAATGCGACATTGTCTGATTCAGCCGGATCCCAGCCGAGATGACGAGTGCGAATCCGATGAGACGCGGGCTTGCCGCCGCCTTTAAAGACCGGCCGCGAGGAAGGAGCGAAGCGGGAAGTGGACAAGTGGGTGAAGAAAGAGCGGATTGAAAGGAAGCTGGGAGATTTTCTTTCCTGTCCCGTGGCTCTCACGATTACGGACAATGTGCGCGTTTTTCTCTCTGCGCGCAAAACGCCCTCCGGGTTTCGGGTGCGTCTTCACCGCATCTTCCTGGATGCCCCGGAATCTGTGCTCCGCTTCGTTGCGGAATTCGTGTCGGAAGGGTCGCGCCCCGCCCGGGACACATTAAGGAGTTTTGTCGAGGGCCGCCGGTCGGAGATGCAGCGGAATGTGCAGGCTTCCCAAAGAGGACAGCGCCGGAGGCTCATCACCCGCGGAGGCCACCATGACCTGGGGGAGCTGCTCGAGCGTTTGAATGCACAGAGTTTCCATGCCTCCCTCGACTGCGGGATCACCTGGGGGGCAAGGCGCAGGCCGGGACGAAAAACCCTTCGTCTCGGGAGCTATGCTCCGGATCGGAAGCTGATCCGTATCAACCCGATTTTGGACCGCGGCTTTGTCCCCTCCTACGTGTTGGAGGCGGTCGTTTTTCACGAGATGCTCCACCATGCCCTCGGCGCCGACCGCCGCGGGAGCCGCAACCATTACCACACGGAAGATTTCCGAGTGCGGGAGCGCGAGTTCCCTTCGAGCTCCCGAGCAGCCGTTTGGCTCGAGAGGAATCTTCCGAAGCTCCGTGGGGGACAAAGGCGTGCCTCATACAGATGATGGCTTGCATCCGGATTTCCACGTCGACTCCTCGTAAAGAGGTTCCCAGGAGAAATGAGGTTCGGGCGACAAAAAACGACTGCGAAGAGGGCGCGTGCGAAAATGAACCATTACAGGTGTTTCCTAGGCGGCGTATGAGGAGTCCGAGCAAAATACCGTTTTCGTGGCTGCGGTGGATTATTTTTCTTCTCACCTCCCTCCTTTTCGTTCTCTCTCAGTTCTACAGGGCCTCAGTGGCCGTGATTACCCCGAACCTGATTTCGGATCTCGGCCTGGACTCCGAGGGCCTGAGCCTGATCTCGGCCGCGTTTTTTTACGCCTTCGCGGTGATGCAGATCCCGCTGGGGATCTACCTCGACAGCCTCGGCGCCCGGGTGACCATGACGGTTCTGTCGCTGCTCGCCGTGGCCGGTGCCTTGATCTTCGCCTGGGGGGAGTCGCTGGAAGCGCTGGTTTTCGGAAGAATTCTCCTCGGCGTCGGGATGGCCTGCAATCTGATGGGAACGCTCAAGCTCATTACTTTGTGGTTCGGCCCCCGGCGCCTCCCTGGGAGCGGAGGCCTTCCGGACGGCCTTTCTTGTCTGCACGGGATGCATTGGAGTTACTGCGGCCTTTTATGCAACGACTTCAGAGACGTTGAAGCGGCGGCAAGGAGGAAGGCACGGCGGTCCCGGCCAAGGAAGGTGAAGCCCATTTCCGCCCATGTACGCGCTGAGCCCCAATCGGCCTGAATCCTTTCTTCTTGCAGGCGGTGCGCACATTCCATTATGATGCGCACGGCACCGATCAAAATTTCTCGGAGGCGGCGTTATCCACCCCCTTCCGTCCAGTGCGACGTACGGAAAAGAGGACCACTCAGGCCAAAAGGCCTTGTCGAGGAAGCGCGGGAAGGACCGCCTTGCCGTGCCGGTTCCAGCTGAGCCTGCCAAGTCCATGAAAGCGGGCGGCGCCGGAGGCTGTATGCACTGGCGAAAACCGCCTGTTTGGGGGCAGCCGCCTGAGGCCGGTATCCTGGAGAGAGGCGAGCTGAAAAGGCCCCGCTGTTCGGGACTTTGTGGCAAGTCGTCATCCCGGCCAAGTCCCGTGAAACGGGGCGCGAGCCGGGATCCAGA
>CAYVUX010000138.1:0-8136 GCA_964455075.1 uncultured Desulfobacteraceae bacterium
ATCGGAAATCCTTTTTGCTTTGACAAGGACAACCAAGTGTTGAAATTGGCCGGCGGGGATCTCAGCGCCAAGTGCAGAGAAGAAATCCGATGCTGTTACTCCTCCGATTTCCAAAAGATGGTAGGTTGATTTCAGGTACGTTCTGTATCAGGCAGCCTTCTGAACTATTGGAATGCAATTATTGCGCAATGACGGCGGGGCATCGTACTAAAAACGGAGAGAAAATTTAGAAGCCAGTATTATCGAGAGGGACGCTGGTAAAAAAGGAAAAATCAATCGCGTTAATCCATACCGGTTCTCCCCAAGAGCAACCGCCGTCGGATTTTTTCGCAACATTCCCGCCCGAAAGCGGGCTTTAAGGCAGGGAGATCCAGGCGTGCCCTTAGGATTTGACGCAACATGAACGCATGATTTCAGCAACTTGTCCTGGAAACTTATCTTTTTACCAGCGTCCCCCGGAGATCGACCATTCGCTCTGCCATGGCGATTCATAGGGAGACGACCATACTTCCCAAGCACGAGTTTTTATCACTGGAAAAACTGAAGCAGATTTTTGTGCTTGATCTATTTTAGCTTCGCATCAGTCACTTCGAAAAATAATGGGCCGTGTGACGGCCTGTATTGCATTACCGCTTCAATACCCAATTCCTTCCCATCTGGACCGATTATCTTGATGCATGGGATGTAGAGGCTGCCGTTCTTAAGAATTGCCCAGCAGCCGCCTTCCGTGATGTACATCGCGTTACGCTTTTCCAGGGATGCAGCACCAAATTGTACCCTCAGATCACGAGGGCCGGGGTTTGCATCTTCCTGCACGGTGTAGTGCACCGTATAGGTTCGACTCAGCAACTTGCCGTCATCGCTTTTGTCAGACGTTTTCGGTTCAACCCTGACGGCCACTCCAGGGCCCAACGAAACACGCAACTGGTCGAAAAGCGGGCGTGCATTGACCACCGTAAAATCAAACTGCCCCTTTTTGCCGGGGTTTACGTCCAAAAGAGCCCCAGGTTGTACGATGTCAACGCGCGCTTTTTCATCCTCATCCTTCTTGTCACGATCCGCCAAATGAATCACGCCTGTCGCCCAAGCTTTGAAAGCCGCCTTGTTGCCGATCCCATAGTCGTTTTTTAACATGTCTTGCGTTGTTCCCGTTTCATAAAGCGCATAGGGAGCAGGAATAGATTTTTCGGTGACTGTGAATTCCACTTCAGCTCGAATTTTTTCTGTCCGCAAACCCACTCGACCCACGAGTTCTTTTATGTCTTCTGGACTTAGAGGGATTAAAGCGGAATATATCCCGTCCAGCGCTTGAACATCGCTTTCGGATCCGTTATCAAATAGGGGTACGACTGCGAAGGGAACGCCGCCTGTATAGAGAGTGGCGTTAACCTTGAGTTTCGTTAAAGGATACCTGAAATGGAGCTGCGCACGTATTGGCAGGTCACCGCTGGGCCTGAAATCCTCAAACCAGACACGCCCTTTAAGTTCAGGGTTATCGCCATAAGCAGCGATTTCAATGGGTTCGCTTGGAAGGCCCGAGCCGGGAATACCAACAATATAAAATGTCCATAATCCCGCTTTGGGTCCATCGACTTTGACGCCATTGAACCGTCCCTTCTGGGCCACATTATTCGGCGCGGCGCCGTAGGCTGATCCGTCAGGAGACTCCAGTCCAACAAATAAGGATTTTGAAGCGTCGCCGGTGTGCAGGAAGGTGTAAAATTGCAAATTGCGCGTTTTCGGAGGCACGTTAAACTGCCCTATATAAGCCTGCGTGCTGCCAAAGTTTATTTTTCCCTCCATTCTTCCTTTAAAAGCAAAAATCGGCGTCCTGCCGCGCCCGGTGGAGAATTTTCTTGTCATAATCATTTTCAGCTCGGCTGCATCATCCCGTTCGGACATAAGCGTTGTGCTGCCGGAAGTGCCTGATGCAATGGAGTCCATGGTCCCGGTATCCGCGTTTCCAAAAGAAAGCGTGTGAATTCGGATGCCGTGGTCATTGGCCCGAGTCACCTGATCCCATAGATTGGCGCCCGTAGTTTGACGCCCGTCCGACATCAGGTATATTTCGCCACCGCTGACACCGCCCTCGCCATGAGCGGCTATGAGCTCGTCAATAGCCGTTTCGAGCGCTTCAGCAATATCCGTCAGCCCGGAAGCCGTTCGAAAACTTGCGAAAGGCAAATCATTTGTTGAATCGTAAGCGGCATAGGGGAAAAGCTCCTCGACACTTTCATTGTATAAATAGGTGCCCACAATGTCACCGGGCTCTGAACTGTGATACAAAAACATGCCGGCTTCCTGAACAAACTGCGCCGCAGTAACTCCATTGGTTGTTACGGCCATAGAGCCGGATCTATCCAGCAGAAGTACGGTTCCGGGATGGGGTTCGTCATCGCCTATAAAGACAATATCGAGTGATGGACGGGCACCCGGGTCGGCGAAAGTCCCTTCTGTATGAACGCCCGCCAGGTCAACATGCTCCGTAGGCACCAGGCTCCATTCGTCTTGGGCAAATGGCATTGTGTGACCATGGTGAGCACGGTCGGGACCGTCGTTCGTCGCGTCTGCATCGGAGAGCAAATCCGGCGTCAGCACTTCTCCGGTTGTAGTCCCCGGTCCGGGCTGATCATAATCCACGACAATCCGTGCATTCGTTGTATCGACAAAAAGGTGAGGGAAATTGTTGGACATGACCGTATTGATATCGCGTTGAGTTACATCCACTCGAAAGGGTGCGCTGCCGCCGATGGTGCCTTGATAGTATCCTCCTGATTTGGCGTAGCGATCAGGCAACCTGTAGAAGTAATGCCCAAGTTCATGGTGGACGACATCATGGATGCAGGTTCGATATGCTGACTGCAAATTCATCTGGGAATCCGCATTTTTCCAGCCGCCCGATGGCGCTGACGATCCGCCTCCACCGACATTCCATTTGATATCGGCACTGTTCCAGGCGCGGCCTTCGTCTGATACATAGGCCCTCCTCAAATAGTGGGCCCCCTCTGTGGCGGCATAGATATAATCCGCAAGCTTCTCAAGATCGCCTTCAATTTTTTCCCTCCCGGTGCAAGATCCGGTTCCGCCCGGGCAGGAGGGAGGACTGTTCGAGGCACCAACAGCAGAGCGTCCGTCATTGGTAACACTGCAAGAATATCCCCCGGGAAGAGAATTGGCC
Organism: uncultured Desulfobacteraceae bacterium; assembly: GCA_964455075.1. Lineage (GTDB taxonomy): Bacteria > Desulfobacterota > DSM-4660 > Desulfatiglandales > Desulfatiglandaceae > CAYVUX01. The sequence goes on from CAYVUX010000138.1 coordinate 3,179, forward strand.
TCCGTAATGGTGTCATCAACGCTGGCACCAGGAGTATCAAGATTATCGTATGAAATCCAAAGCGTTATGCCGCCGTCACTTGCCACGACGGCCGCTTCAACGGACTCGACTAATGAAAACGAGACTGCTGTTAACAAAAAAGCGCCTGCACTCCAATAAACAAACCGTCTAAACCACTTTTTCATTGCGAGGGTCCCTCCTTTTTTCCTTGTATCGTTCATGGATTTTCATTTGGCTTTAAGAATCCGAACTCAAACAGGGAGAGAAAAATTTTCAGGTAATCCTAGTTTTTCCGCCTTGAGTGAAGAAATCGCTTGAATCGAACTATCCGGGGGGCCAGAGGCGCCGGCTTTATTCCAGATTCATGGCTTCGTCGCCGCGATTTCTGAAAGATTCCGATCTGCAAAGCCCCTGCGGTTGTCACCTGGACCCGAAGGGCCAGGGTTTCCGTCCCGCACCAAAACGAAAAAGCCCCGAGGGGATACGGTTATCCACTGGAGGCCTCAATCTCACCACCCTCTGGAGACAGGAACCATGATTTCCTCTCAGAAAGTTAGGGTATGGGGTTGGGATACACAAAAATTTACTGAATGAAATTCATCACGATTAGAGACCAAAAAAAGGGAGATGTCAAGCCAAGTTAGGGGACGCTGATAAAAAACTCAATAACTAGTCTATCAGGCTATGCCCGCCTTCACGCGCGATGGCCTCGCCCCTTTCAATAGAGTACCCGACCGCGGAAGGACTCATTTCAAACCGCCTGGCGAGGTCTCTGAGTGATATGCCCAATTCTCTCACCGCCCAGAAGCAAAAAAGACTCCTGGCAGTCACCTTTCGCTGTTGATTGCCTTTGGATAAAAATTCGTCGGGATGGATGCCATAAATCCCCTGCACCCTCTTGGCGATCCGATCCACATCATATCCCAAGCGTTTCAATTTGTACCGGCGTTCATACGCCTCGTCGGCCTGGGAAAGCACATCTTCTACAAACGCGGAATCACCCAGAATTCGCTCATCGCTCATCCCATGTTCATTCCGCTTCCTCTCCGTCACCTCGGCCCATCCGCCCGCACTCCGGATCAATCCTCCACCTGTAAGATCCTCACGCCCCCCTTGGGAGATTCCCTTTTCCACGAATCGGAGATATGCTTTTTTCGCCCGGTCGGCCGTCGCGCCAAAATACCTCAGCACGTATTGAACATCCTGCCACGGCCTCTCTTCCGCACCTATCAGCGCGCTGTGCCCGCAATAGGGATATCCATTCAATTCCTCCATCCCCGGGATAATGCCTGCTCGAACGGGATTGAGATGAATATAGCGAACAAGCTCCTCCAGGTATGCGTCTTCCTGGCAAACAACCGACTTGTATCGATTCTGAAAAAGCTGGCCATGGCGGTGATGGCGGTGGTTAAAGCTGATAGCGTACCCCGTAAGGAGCCTTCTCATGACCGATGATATAGGGGCAAGACCCGTTCGAAGCAGAAGATGGGCATGATTTGGGATCAGCACCCATGCATAGCACGCGGTTTCGGTTTGGGGAAGAAGCCTCGAAATGCGCTCCAGGAAATCCTCTCTGTCCCTGTCGTTCCTGAAGATCTTTCGACGCTCTATCCCTCGAATCATAATGTGATGCAAAACGCCGGGTGCATCCAAACGTGCCTGTCTTGGCATGACTCTTCTTTCCTCGAGCCCATTCCCGAAGGATAGATGGGCACTATCAAATTACCATTTGGGGGACAAAATATCCTGAACACGGTCAGAGAGTTCAAAAGATTCCAGTAATTGCCAGGAAACTATCTACCGGATCATTACCGCTTCAAAACTAGCCCGAAACTTCTTGGTTTGTAAATTGAATTTTTTACCAGCATCCCCCCTTTTGAAAGCGTCCCCCCTTTTGACATTCGTGCCTGTCTTGGCATGACTCTTCTTTCCTCGAGCCCATTCCCGAAGGATAGATGGGCACTATCAAATTACCATTTGGGGGACAAAATATCCTGAACACGGTCAGAGAGTTCAAAAGATTCCAGTAATTGCCAGGAAACTATCTACCGGATCATTACCGCTTCAAAACTAGCCCGAAACTTCTTGGTTTGTAAATTGAATTTTTTACCAGCGTCCCCCCTTTTGACACAGGAGTGCATACGATTTCGTCTCGCTTGTCAAGGATGGAGTAAAAAAGGCGCAACGAATTGACGTCGCGCCTTTTCCGGTCTTCATGCCCTCTTTCTTTCTATGTGTCAGCCGCGTCTGCTAAGCCGATAATTCTAAATAGCAGATTGTTTGCACTCGCATTGATCAATTTGAAATCCACCCGAAACATGGAGCCTCCAATTTCCAAAGCCGGAAGTTCGAGCACTCCGGTCTCCATGTCATAGGTTGCGCATTCGTCTAAAGCATCGGCTTCGGATGGATCAAGCGGATCCAAAACCATGGCTTTTTTCAATCGGAAATGGATATTGTTCTTCTTAATCCGGAGGATCTTCAGGTCTAAGGAAAACGCGGCCTCTCCAATGACGAGACACGGGATGCTGATGGTTTGGATGGATACCATATATCTCGCCCTTTTGGTTTCACCGTCTTCGAACCCATCCCCTTCTCCGTCCTCGAATCCAATGTCGGCCTCTGCTGCACAACTCTGAATGGCACCCTTTTCCGCCCCGCTGATAAAGCCTTCATTCCTAAGAGCATTTGTCAAATCCGCAACGCAGCTTACAAATAGGCCATGGTTCGCGGTGTCAGCGGCGCACTCTATAATCAAGTCTGTGATCGTGCACCCGTTCTCAAAGAAAAGATTGTTTACTCCCGTATCACACCCGTCAACGACCACGACCGGATCCAAAGCCGAGTCGGGGCAATCGTCCGCCTCATCAAGGATGCAATCCAGATCAGTGTCGCAGTCTTCATTGACAATCGCTAAAGTGAGGCTGACATCGCCGTCAATCGTTTCCACAGTATACTTGCCGCACGGGTAGTCACCCGGTATACGCATGGGAACTTCCACGCTGCTCTCACCGTCGTCTCCGAATTCAAACATGGCGGCATCAAGCAACATCAGTCCGCAGCCGTCATCGTCCTCTTGTTGGAGGATATAAGCAAAAGGAGTTTGCTCCTCCTCACCGATTTTCAAGGCATCGAGTAGATAGGAAAGCCAGGGATCCGGCGTGCCCCGGTCCTCGTAATACAGCGCCAGATCCTCCAGTGTGGGCCCCTCCACGGCGCTGAGATAAAGTCCGGTGAGGTCTTCGAATGCGGGGGCCGCACAGGTCTCATCGCTGAAATCCACATAGTAATCCGAACCGCCGTCATTGTCGGTCACCAGTCTGTATGCATCATCGCACGTATCAAGGGGTTTGGAAGACCCCGCCGGGTCGTCAACCGTGTAAACGAATCCCAAATCCGTGAATTCTCCAATAGCCGTCCCGGCCCCAACAAATAGGAAAATAACCGCGAAACACAATACCTTTTTCATGACTACCCCCTTATTCATGCAAGATCTTTTCTCTTTCGAGCGTTTAAGCCCTATCTCTGTCCGCTCTGCCGGAAGCACTCCCTGCCGGCTTGGACCCCATAAGAGGAACAATGATCCGCTGACTTAAGACCCACACACACCATCTAGGTCACAGTACTCCGTGATGTATGCAACGTGCCCGAGATTAAAAAGGAAGAAGCAAAACCTGTGCCGAACAAGCTCTTCGCTCTGTTCTTTGAAAAAGACTATATTTCAGAGACTTAAAATAATCTTCAGAATGGAATCCATTCATTCGATCAACTGCTTAGTGACAATAATGTAACGTATATTGTAACATCGTTACAGATCTGTAATGCCTTCGGTGACATTGGAATTATGAAGAATTCCGAGCTCTTCTGGCGGTGAATGGCGGGAAAGAACCGTCTCTCTCTGGCATGTGGAAATCGAACATCAATCGATTGATTCCCATGCATCACCAGGGTGAAGACGGCATGGGAGCCCCCATCAAGCATTCGATTACTACCCCTTTACCACGGAACCCTGCATACTGTGCGGGCCCCGGACAAAAAGGGGGCAACAGGCGCACTGCGTGCAGCAGTGTATGGCCGGGTGCATAAGCTGTGGAAAGGTGGTGGACCCGGCCTCAAAAATGGCCGATAAGCCGAGGACGGTGCTCTGGACACCGAAGTAGGAGGAGGGTTTCAGAGTCCCCGCGGGCGGAAATCCTTGACACCAACTTGTTCTTGCGCTGCCGGAGGCTTTCCCATTATATTGACATATAAGTTATCATTTTCGTGTCAATATTTCGTCAATCATTTTCAGAGGAAGCGGCCATGCTTTTTCAGACCGCAGGAATCGAGGTGAGCCCGTGGATACCGCCCCTGGTGGCCTTCGTCATTTCTTTTTTTACATCCATGGGCGGGGTTTCAGGCGCTTTTCTGCTGCTTCCCTTTCAGATGACGTTTTTGGGGTATACCAATCCTTCTGTGAGCGCCACAAACCAGCTTTTCAATGTCGTGGCCATTCCCAGCGGGGTGTATCGCTATCTGAAAGAAGGCCGCATGGTCTGGCCGCTCGCCTGGATCGTGATCACCGGCACCCTGCCGGGGGTCTTTATCGGGGCTGTCATGCGCGTGGCCTGGCTTCCGGACCCAAAGCATTTCAAGCTCTTTGCCGCGTGCGTCCTCCTGTATATCGGCCAAAAAATGGTCTGGGAACTGCTGGGGAGAAATCCGGCCCAACGGGGAAAAGCCGAAAGCGAAAAACGATTCCACGAGACAGTCCGTCGCCGTCGATCCGAGACCGATGATCCGGGAGTTGCCGAAAAAAACACCTCGCGGACGGTCAAGGTAGTCCACTTCAATCTAAAACGCCTTCGATACACGTTTCATGACGAATCGTTTGATGTTTCGTTCTGGGGCATTTTCAGTTTGAGCTTCATTGTGGGTATCGTAGGCGGCATATACGGAATCGGCGGCGGCGCCATCAT
>CAYVUX010000139.1:0-8132 GCA_964455075.1 uncultured Desulfobacteraceae bacterium
ATCCGACCCAAATCTGAGCGTCAATTCTGTGAATTTATTTTTGAGTGAGCCCTTAAAGATCCAAATTGCATGCTGCACCTTACGTTCCAGTGGATTCTGTTTCGCCGGATGGTATAGATAAAGGAGACAAACAAATGACGGAAACCGCCGTTTTAAACAAAGCTTTTCACTTCATTATGAAACAAATGGTGGAAAACGGCATCGCACCGCACTACACGGAGATTGCCGCCGAACTGCGTGTCAGTCCTGGAGAAGGCAGAAAGATCCTTCACGATCTTTTTGCTTCGGGAATCCCGGGATGGCTGTTTCCAGGGACCGATTACATTACTTCCTTTGCGCCATTCAACAACCTGCCAACCCAGTTTCGAATTTCCATTGACGGCGAACAAAAATGGTTCGGGCAGTGAGCGTTTGAATCGCTGGCGATCTGCTGGCTGTTTCCCGGAAAGACTGTTCATGTGGACTCTCCTTGCCTTGACTGTGGAGAACCCATACATATAGAGATCAAAGACGGCGTTCTTGTAAACGTAGACCCGGACACGGTAATTGGACATGTCTCCGTTCCCTTCACAAAATGGATGGAGAATATCCCATTCGCCTGAAGCACCATGCTTTTCTTCCGGTCGGAAGAACACCTTCGCAACTGGGACCGGTTTGATCCCACCTTATCTGAAGGAATTATTTCGTTGAGCAATTTGGTTGAGCTCTTTTCCGGGAGGTATTTCACAAAAAGATTGGATGCAGATTACGTCTCAAAACACCGGGAATACGGGAGAGAATTTGTCGGAGACTTGAAAAACCTGAAAAACATGGGATCATTCTGGAAGTTATAAACCAGACCTCACGCCCCATATCTTCTCAAAGCATGAGAGTAGGAAATCAGGCGGATCCCGTGGCCTCTTTCACCGTCCAAATGACGGTTTTAGAGGCCTTGTCCCCGCTTCTCTCCAAGGCCTCGACTTGAACGTCCGGGTAGTCCTCGGCCAGTTCTTCGGCCCGGCTGATAGCTCTCTCCTTGAATCGGAATTCTTCTTTAACGTGCTTCGGCACAATCACTCGGTATTTCATGTACCCCCTCCCCTCCGTCTTCTGAAATCCAGATCAAGCGGGCCTGAACCAGGAAGATCTGCCCTCCATGATGGATGCACGCAGCTAGTGGGTGAACCGTCTCTCGACCTTCCCGCAGTGGAGTCTGAATGAAACCGTAGAATCGAACTCCTCTCTGGTAATGAGCCATGGTAGTCCCGTTCCATTCCGGTTTGATTATGCGGCCGACTCCGACTCGATTGCAACAGACGGGTCGTTCAGGTGGCGAAGCCGGTGAACTATGACATGGCGTCAGGGCCGCAAAATCCGCCCCTACCCGTCGGAGCCTGAAGAACTCTCCTTGAACATACGGGCCTCCGGTACGTGGCCGGTTTATCCTTTAACAAAGGCTGTCATCTCTTCGGGAATACAGGCAGGATTTCCGCCTCCAGATATCCGCTGATAGAAGCATCCGCCGGGGGATCTCCCTCGCCGCAATTGCTGTTGACATTTGCATAAGGCGACACGGTCAGTTCTACTTCTCTGATCCCGTTGACGCGGATACGCCGGCTTCCTGCATCTTTTCTAAATCCGCCGTGTTCTTCCGAATATGCGGGCATGACCCAATTATTGCTGATCAAAGCACCCCCGCACCGTTTAGCAAAGAATGCGATGTCATATATGTAGTAGGCGTATTCCTTATCCGACGCTTGAGCCTGTACGTCCCAGGAAACCAATATGTCATAAGTTACTCTGTCCACATTCGCGATATAAAGAATAAATTTTGCTCTCCCGTATGCCAGCGATGCCAAGGCGGATGAGCAGGCTTCATGGCTATCACCTGCAGGAAGAGGTTCTGCATGGGTTTGGCCGCCGAAGGATAAATGAAAGGAATCGGGAATTGATACATATCCGAACCCCATCCGCGCCGAGACCGGTTCGAGGAGCGCCTCGGCACTATAGGTGCCGGATTCAGCCAAGTGCTCTCCGCCGGTTACGAATCCGCAATCATCGTTTTCTCCCAAGGGCTCGAACCCACCTGATGGATCCATAGCGGTATTTATTGCGCTTGCAGGATAAAGAAGAGATTGACAGGCAATGGAGTTTGCGTAGGCCAGGGTGTTTCCTGAAGGCCTGGCCTCAGCTATTGCGGCTCTTCCGGGAACCAACGGTACCAGCCTGTACAGGGCAAGCCGGCTTTCCTCTTCGACTGGAACGTCCTCGGCTTTGTAGCATAGCGTTAAACGCGCCGGACGGGCGAAAAGGATTCCGCTCGGAAGAAACTGGTATCCGGTTCCGGGGACTATATTCGGATCTTCAGGAAAGGATGCCGGCTGGATTGTAATCAATGTAGGGCTGGAAAGCGCCCCCGGAGGAATTTCGAGCGTCACTTTCCTGTCCGGCATTTGAATCACCCCCCCTTTAGGCCCAATGCTTTTAGAAACCGGTCCACTGGAAGCTGCGGGAGGCCTGACTTCGAAAAACGTGAGCCAAAGATAGAAGACGTCCAATCTCCCGGCTGGACACGCCAACAGGCAAAGGTTGTATCTGCCTTTCGGAAACCCGACCGTGGGGATGGAGACAAACAGCGTTTCATCAACCGGACCGGCAACGCCGTTCTTCCACGTTACAAGCTCCTCTGAAAGAGACAATGCCCCCGCATCCGAGCCAAAAAAATATATCTGCCCACCCGGCCCCGCCAATGATATGGCCAGGTAAAGATCCACCGCCCCGGAAAATCGCTCAGCGGCCACACTCAGCGAGAGGGTGTCGCCGCAGTTGGCTATGGCACCGACACCAATTGGACGCGCCCAGGAAGGATTCGGGCCCCTTTCCGGGCCTTCCGTCGCTGGATATGTGTAAATCGCCTGGCCGGCGGGAACTTGCATCACGGATTGGGCATGATTGAGGGAGACCACGTGGGCTATAAAAAGCACTGAGAAAAAAATTGGAATCCGTGTCCTGGCTCTCATTGCTTCACCTCCATTTTTTTGCTGAAAAAAGGTTCTCTTGAAATCGACGTGTGCGGGGATGCAACGCCCTTAACAATGCAACCAGCTCAAAAAAGAGAGAGGACCCTGCAAATTTCAAAATATGATTGGCCGGGGTTCGTGGAGCAATCCCTTGATCACGGATGAGCAAAGGAACATAAGCAGCAGTGACGAGCAGAAAAATACACGATATTTCCCGTTGCGCCTTTTATGGCGTGGAGTCGGAAAATTGTCTGCACGAAGGCCCCGTATTGCTATCATGGCGTTGCCATGAGACCTTTGCAAAACGCCCTCTTTTGCCCAATCTCTGCGTCATGCTCAAATTTCAATCCTCAAAATATTCAATATATTCCTGCGGTTGAAATTCTCGCTTTCCTTGACCTTGAATCCGCCTCAGGCGGAAACATTTTTCAAAGGTCTCGCATGAGTCCGGCATCTTCAGGTTTATTGGGCGTGCTCACTTGAATCAAGGTGAGGAGTGGCAAGGGGGAAGAGAGGTGGAGCGGGCAGGAGAATACGGGAAGAGGATCTAACCTTTTCTGTTCAGGCAAACGGTCGCGCTTTTTGCTGTCAAGGGTTCGGTTTCGGCTTCCGCTACGACTCCTTGATTCCTCACTGGCCTGGATCTTGCCATTTTTTACTCCGGCAAGCAAGGAAAAATTGAAAAACGCGGATGGATCGGCCTCGATCTGCATTCCCTGCGCCGGCGTCCGATAACCTGCGAAGTCATGTTTCTATACCCAATGTCGCGTCTTCGCAGGAACAGGTCCGCGTCGGGGGCAACCATTTTTCAGGCCCCTCAATGTATCGGCCTTCTTCATTCATTACCGGTCCAGTGCATCTCGAATCACACTCAGCATCTCGCGCAACTCATAAGGCTTCCTCATGTATCCTTCAGCGCCCGATTCCAAGGCGGCTTTGGCTTGCCCGTTCAAAGAGTACCCGCTTGCAATGACTATTTTTTGCGATGGATCCATTTTCAGGATCTGTTCAAGGCATTTCCGACCTCCCATGCCCGGCATGACAAGGTCCATAATGACCAGGGAGATCTCTTCTCTCTCCCTTCTGTAAATCTCCAGGGCTTTCTCTCCCCTATCGGCCGTAAGGACCGTGTAGCCGAATCTCTCGAGCATCTCCTTTCCGAGAGCCAGCAGCAGCTCTTCGTCATCTACCAACAGGATGGTCTCACGGCCCCCCGGGAGCTCCTTTTCCTCTTCCCGCTTTGCCCGCTCATCCATGCTCTCTGTCTGAATAGCGGGAAAGAAAACTTTGAACGTGGTCCCCTTTCCCTGCTCGCTGTAACACATGATGTGCCCGCCGTGGCTCTTCACGATCCCATAGACCATGGAAAGGCCCAAGCCCGTACCCTTTCCGGTCTCCTTGGTGGTATAAAACGGTTCAAAGATATGCTCCAAAGTCTCCTTTTCCATGCCATGGCCGGTGTCTGAGATGGTCAAAAGTACATATTCACCCGGAACAGCCCCCAAGTGGATTTTGCAATACCCCTCGTCCAGGATTACATTACCCGTTTCAAAGATCAGCCTCCCACCCTCGGGCATGGCATCCCTGGCATTGACGCCGAGATTCATAATGATCTGCTCTATCTGGGCCGGATCCGCCTGGATGGCTCCAAGATCCTTTTCAAGATGAAGTTCTATCCCGATCATCTTGGGAATGATTCTCGTAAGGAGCTTCTCCACCTGCAGTACTTCCCGGTTGAGATCCACGGGTCTCAGCTCGCTTTCCACCTTGCGGCTGAAAGCAAGGAGCTGCTGGGTCAATACCCTGGCCCTCTGCGATGCCTTTTCTATCTCGCCCAATTTTCCGAGCTCGGGGTCGCCACGCTCCTTGCTCATCATGAGCATTTGGGTATATCCCATGATCGCCTGGAGGAGGTTGTTGAAATCATGAGCGATCCCTCCCGCTAACGTGCCCACGGCCTCCATTTTTTGCGCCTGCCGAAACTGCTCCTCCAATCTTACTTCGTTCGTCACATCCCGCTTAACGGCCACGTAATTGATGATCTTCCCTGAACTGTCCAGAACCGGAGAAATCGTTGCTTCCTCCTCGTAAAGGATCCCGTCTTTCTTCCTGTTGATAAAATGCCCCGACCAAGTCCGGCCGTCATTGAGAGTCTGCCACAGGTCCTCATAAAAGGCCTTACTATGTTTGCCGCTCTTGAGGATACGCGGATTTTCTCCTATTGCATCCCCTCTCGCATATCCCGTGACATGCTCAAAAGCCGGGTTGACATATTGAATGGATCCCGAGGTGTCGGTGATCAAAATCGTCTCTGCCGCCTGCTCGATGGCGGTATTCAGCCTCACTCGTTCTTCCTCGGCCAGCTTTCTCATTGTCACATCCGTATGCGAAGCCACGCTCTTTTTCGTACCCGGGATCATGCCTACTTTGTTGTATATATGCTTTGCGTTCCCGTCTCTGTCTAGGAACAAAAACTCATATTCATTAGGAGCCCTGCCATTCTTCTTTCTCCTTTCAACATGATATTTCATCATCCTTTCACGATCTTCGGGCGCCACGAAGTCGGTCCAGGCCATCTTGCCTTCCACGTCTTCTCTGGGATACCCGCTAAGCTTTTCAAATTCGGGATTGGCCATTGAAATGGTGTTGTCCTCTTCTATGATGAGCGTGGCTGTGCCCGCGTTTTCAAATACACTTCGATATCTCGCCTCACTCTCCCTGAGCTTTTCCTCCGCCCTCATGATCTCGCTGACATCTCTTACGATTCCCATGATCGACACAACCTTCCCGTCCTTTACGGAAAGGGGGGCCTGGATGGTGTTAAAGAAAAACTTCTTATCGCCTATGGAAAGACTCCTCGTTTCATTAACGGTTTCACCGGAAAAAGAGCGGCTATCCACTTCGCTCACAACGCGTCCCTGCTCGGCTCCGAAAACTTCTTCCGGCGTCTTTCCGAGAACTTCCCTCTCATCGAGTCTCAAAAGATCTCGCATGGAGCGGTTGACAAAAATATACCTTCTGGCTTCGTCCTTGATGAAAATGAAATCGGCCGCGTTCTCGGTAATGGACCTGAAACGATTTTCACTCTCTTTCAGGGCTTCATCTCCTTCTTTGCGTTTGGTGATGTCCTCGATCATTGTCAGTTTATAGAGTGGCTTTCCCATATTATCGCGTACAAAAGAACCGGTCAGGTTGATCCACAAGGTTCGGCCGTCTTTGGTCACATATCGCTTCTCCTGTTGCAGATACGGGAGCTCGCCGCTCAACAACTTCCTCGCAGATTCCTTGCTTGCGTCCAGATCGTTGAGATGCGTGATGTCAAGATAGTTCAATCCGATAAGCTCTTCCTTTGAATAACCGATCATACGGCAGAAAGCGTCATTGACGTCGAGAAACTCGTCCTGGGGGCTGAGGAAGGCCATTCCCAGGGGGCCCGCCTCAAAGATCATGCGGAAACGCTCTTCACTTTGCCGCAACGCCTCTTCGGCCAGTTTGCGTTCTGTGATGTCTTGTATGTGTGATATGAAGTACAGCGGATCGCCGTTGATATCCTTGACAAGCGATATCGAAACTTGACCCCAAACGATATGCCCTTGTTTGTGAACATAACGTTTCTCGAACTGACTATGATCAATTCCACCGGATGCCGCCTGTTTTATGAACCTCGGACTGGCGGCCAGGTCTTCAGGATGTGTAATATCGTTAACAGTCATCCTTTCGAGTTCTTTCTTATCATACCCGAGTATCTCACACATCTTATTATTGGTCCGTGTGATGCCTCCATCGAGATCCATCAGGCACATACTGATATTGGCGCCTTCGAAAGCGGAACGGAAGCGTTCCTCACTCTCCCGCAAGGCTTTCTCCACCTGTTTGCGCTCGGTCACATCACGTACGATTCCTCGAAATCCCAACCTGAAGCCCTCAATGTCCCTTATTAGGGATACAGAGGCATCAACATATCGTCTTGTGCCGTCCTTTCTGATGACCTCCCAGTCAAAGGCCCTGACCGGATCTCCGGCTGTGTAAACTCGATTGAATGTCTGGAATACCTTCTTTGCATTCTCTTCATCCATGTATTGTTTATAGTTGATCCCCATCAGCTCTGAAGCGGAATAACCGATTATTCTGGCTGTTGAATCATTAAAAAAACGAAAATTTCCTTTGATATCCACTTCAAAGTAGCCATCTTCGATACTTTCAAGGATGTTCCGATATCTTTCCTCGCTTACGCGGAGCGCTTCCTCCGAACGCTTTCTTTCGGTGATAGCCGTCACAATCGCGATCAAACATTCTTCTCCCCTATATGTCACAGGTCTTGCTGAAAGAATCGTGTCATGAATCACTCCATCCCGCATCCGGTATTGGATATCGAAATCCCTCAATTCCCGCTTGTCTTTCACTGCATTGACAAAGCCCTCTCGATCCGATGGATTGACAAACAGGTTCAGCTCAATAGGCGTCCTTCCCAGAGCTTCTTCCCTGGAATAACCACTTAATCGGCAAAACGCTTCATTGACCTCCAGGTAACGACCATCTTCCACACGCGTTATCGTGATGGAGTCGGGTGCGGCATCCATAATGAGTTGGAGGCTGTCCACAGTTTCGCGCAGCGTCTCTTCCACGCGTCTTTGATCAAGAGCCTTTTTCTCCAGCTCCGCTACCCGTCGCTCCAGTTCTTCGTATGTTGGTTTACCAGCCATTAAAAAATCTCCCCTTCCCCCGGAAAGCAAGAAGTGTTTATCCAGGCCAAGCAACTCATTTTTTCATCTTCCCAGATGGGTTCAAACGAGCAAAAAAAGGAACGACCTTTATCATTTATATTGAAAAACACAAAGGGAGTCAATCCGCAACGAATACGGCAAACGGCGCCGTATTTCTTATGGTTGCGATGATGCGGAAGTTTGAAGAATGCGCCTGGTTGCAGCAGGAAAAGCCCGAACCGCGGGATTCTTGGACTCAATGTCAACGTATCACTTCTAAGTGGTACCCCTATGCCCCCGTCTCTATCCCTCGAGCGCTTCCCCATGCTTGCCAAAGCTCCGGACAAGCGAACAGAGTACCGGAACGACTATGAGGGTGAGTAGCGTGGCTACGGCCAAGCCGAAGATGACCGCTACGGCCATTGGGCCC
>CAYVUX010000140.1:0-1959 GCA_964455075.1 uncultured Desulfobacteraceae bacterium
GGAACCGGGAATTCTAATTGTCGCCGGAGGGAAAAAATAATTGACGTCAGTCACTCGGGAAAGTGGTCTTCGATCTGCTTTCTTCTCCTGACGTGGCCCACTTAAGAAAAATCGCCTTCGACAAAGTCATTGCAACCCGAAAGCCCGTCCGCGTCCGGGACGAACGAGAAGGAAGGTCTTATGACTCCCACTGGTACCCTATCCTTGACGCCCATGATGAAGTGATCCAGGTGGCGGTTTTCGCAACGGACATCACCGAGCGGCGGTTGCTGGACCAGGAACGGCTGAAAGTGGCCAAACTGGAATCAACAGCAAGATTTGCCAGCGGAATCGCCCACGATTTCAACAACTTGATTTCAGGTATTCTGGGATACATAGAACTGGCCCAAGGCTTGGAAGAACCGGCTTCCGAACTGTACGAGTACCTCGAAGAGTCCAAGAGATCCTGCCTGGAGGCCAAGGAGCTCACGAAGCGGTTTATGACTTTTTCAGCGGTGGAGGACTCTCAAAAGAAAATCGGGTCCATCGAGCGGATCATTATGGATAGTACCACAAGAGTTCTCGCTGACTCCCGTATCAGCTACGAGTTTTCAATTTCCCGGGATCTTTGGATGGTGGAATTTGATGAAAAACAAATGGGTCAGATTATAACGATTCTGGTATCAAATGCCATGGAAGCCATGCCCAATGGAGGCAAAATCAGCATTTCCGCAGCAAACATGAGCATTTCCGATGGAAGCACCCTTCAGAACTTGCCTTTGAAAAGCGGCGACTATGTCAGGATCTCGGTTCAAGACCAGGGAATCGGCATACCGGAGGAACATTTGCCCGGACTATTCGATCCCTATTTTTCAACCAAAGAGAGGGGGGCTGACAAAGGTATGGGCTTGGGGCTTTCTCATGCATTTTCGATGATCAAGCAGCATGGAGGATATATATTCATTGAGTCGAAAGTAGGCTCCGGCACCACGGCCTCCCTGTATTTTCCCCGAAGTACTTGAAAAAGAGGCAAAAAAAGATTAATCTACCCGACTAAATCCGCTGTAGGACGGTCAGAAGCGGTGCATCTCTCCGTTCAAGAGGGATCCGGGGCTGCGCCGTCAACGGCAGGCCGGAAGATTCCCGGCGAAAAGAGCGCATCCGGCCGGAAAAGGGAACCGGACATCCGGCCGCAGTATTGGGCTCCATGGTGCGGCTTTTACTCCGCCGGGCCTGAAACCACCCGGTTGCGGCCCCCCTGTTTGGCCTCGTAGAGGCATGCATCCGCGCTCTCGATGAGATTTTCTGCATCAAAACCTTCTTTGCCCTCGGTCGGATCGTATGCGCTGACCCCAAAGCTTGCGGTTATAGACACAGACTCTCCTTCCCATCGAAAACGTGCGTCCTGGATGGTTGTGCGGAGGCGCTCTGCGTGCTTTTCGGCCCCCGGGAGGCCGGTCTCCGGCAGAACCAGGACGAACTCTTCCCCTCCGTACCGGACCAGCCAGTCCACCCCCTTGCGGAGATTTTTCTGTAGAATATCTACGAATTCGATAAGCACCTGGTCGCCGCAGAGGTGGCCGTGGGTGTCATTGATGTCCTTGAAATGATCGATGTCCACCAAAATCAGCGCCAGTCGTCGTTCGTACCGGTTTGCCCGTTTGAGTTCGCTGGGCAGTTTTTCGCTCAGATAACGGCGGTTGAAGCACCCCGTCAGGGAGTCCTTCACCGACAAGGCCTCGATCTTCTTTAGCGCTTTCTCCAGTTGTTCCGTGCGCTCCCTCACCATGGATTGGAGGTTTTCCCGGTATCGTTTGAGTTCGACCACTGTTTGGCTGCGCCTGAGGCTCTCGTATCCCAGCCGGGAGATCTGGGAGGCCAGCACCCAGAGGAAATAAAGATGATCCTCGAACTCTTCCCGGCCCATTTTGGGCATGGTCCGGAAGGCTTCCACCATTTCGTCCGCATCGGCCCCGATTT
>CAYVUX010000140.1:1969-6772 GCA_964455075.1 uncultured Desulfobacteraceae bacterium
ACGTAATTCTGGCCGATGAGCCAATTGGCGATGTGCCGGCCTTCCACGATGATGGGTGCGCTGGCGTCCACAAACCCAATGCTGTGGCATGCCAGATGATTGGGCTTCATGAGTTCTCTGGACCGTTGCCCCAGGGTCCGGCCCGAGCGAGTGCACCTCTCCAGGCCGGCCGGGGTGCTCCGTATGATCCTGCATACCCGGCAGTGGTTGCTCGGACGCGTTATGGGGTCTCCGTAAAGATCCGTGATGGTGGAAGCGAGCTGACTGGCCCGGGCAAAGGCATCCTGCAATTGCTGGAGCTCCTGAAGGTCCACAATTTTGTCCAGGGAAAGCTCCTCGGGGCTTTCCCTGTTATAGGAAGCAGGAGCGTCTTCGTCCCTTTTGTCGGTTGCGATGTCCAGGGCTTTCTGCTCAAGCCAAGTGGTGGTTTTCCCAGGAGATGGCTCTTTTTTTTCACGGATATCTCCTTTCGAGTCAAAAAGGAAATGCAGCAAACTCCGGGCGCTTATCGGGCTCTCAGTGGCCCTGAAAAAGCGCAAAGCATGGATTTGCCGCTCTTGGTGAGCTTCCTGAGACGCCTCAGGACCGCCAAGGCAAGAAGGGGCCGGTGGCATCATGGACAACAATTGCAAAGGGTTACAAGGCCCTGAATTCTTCGGGGCCGAAGGATATCAAGGGAACCTTGCTTCAACCAAAAAGTGCCCATCGGCAGGAGAACTTTACATGACATGCCGAAATGCCTTCCAGCAAGATCGTTTCCATCCAGAAATTGCCCTTTTCTTCGCCACCTAACGGTGGCTCAGTCCCCACCACCCTTCGGGCGGGCCCCCGGAAGTCTTGTACTTGCGAAAAACTGCTCATTTCTGATCTGGAAACTGACCAGTGCCATGTGTGAGATTTATGGATGGGCACAATCGGATTTCTCGATAGAATCCCTTTACCCTTCTAGCGAAACCGCACCCGAAAGTCAAGGAAAAAGCCGAGCTTAAACAGGGGATTACCTGCCTGCGCAGGGTCATGTTTCTCCGACAGGTAAACAGGGAAAGTTGTCGTCGAGTCAAATCCAATAACGGGGCTCGTGCCGAATGGCCCGGAGGGCCTGAATCCGACAGGGAAGTGCTAGACCCGGACTCCCTGGCTTATACCATGGTGTTTGTCTATCTATCCCGGCGGCCAAAAAGTCTTCCGAAATCCGGTTGCTTGTGGCAAAATGTACTCATAGGAGCATGCTTGCCTGCAGTGAACAACATGTTCTTCATCCCTGAGTTGGCAGATATGCTTTTAATTCTGAAGCACTCTTCATGAATGGCGCAGACGGGAAAGGTTCGGGGAAGACCTGTATTTTTGCAGATCAGTGTTGTTGCATCCGTTTGTTCCGGACGCTTATTCGAGGCGGCGGCTCTCCTTAAGGTGCTTTTTCGGGAAAAAGGTGTGAGACAGATGACTAAGAAACCGTCTTATGAAGATCTAGAGGAAAGACTCCGCGAGTTGGAACGAGCCGTGTCCGAGCGAAAGCAGGCGGTGGAGGCACTTCAGGCGAGCGATGAACGCTACCGCAGCCTCATCGAGCAAATGGACGACGGTGTGCTGTTGGTGGATCCCAATACCCAAATCTTGGATACCAACAATGCGATGGTTCGCATTCTGGGCTATTCCCGTGAGGAGTTGTGCGGGCGATCCTTGTACGAACTGGCCGACCATCATCCCAACGAAATCGAAAGCAAAACCAAAGATGGGTTAGAAATGGCTGTCGTGGGGCCATTTGAAGCACGGTACAAAAGCAAGGACGGCCGCATCGTGCATGTTGAAGTTCGCATTTCCAGGATTCAATGCCGGCGACGGCAATTGCTTCTCGGCGTTATTCGAGATATTACCGGGCGCAAGGAGGCGGAAATTGCCTCCCATGCTTCCCTGGAGAAATATGAGAAAACTTTTCAGGCAGCCCCGGTCTGGGTGGTCTTAAGTACCCTGGAGGACGGTCGATACATAGAAGTCAACAAGGCCTTCTTGAAAACCACGGGATACAAGCGGGAAGAGGTAATTGGAAAGACTTCCTTGGATCTTGAAACCTGGGTCGATCCGGAAGATCGTGAACGCATTGTGGCCCAAGTGCGGGAAAAGGGAAGCGTTCGCAATGCCGAAGTCCGGCGAAAGACCCGGTCCGGAAAAATCATTTATACCCTCTTTTCCGCAGAAGCCCTGCAATTGGGAGACGAGCAGGTGATGGTCTCCATGACCGAGGATATCACCGAATGGAGGCAGGCCGAAGAGGAAAAGGCGCGCCTGGAGACACAATTCCGCCAAGTGCAAAAGCTGGAGTCCATCGGACGCCTGACCGGCGGCGGGGCGGCCCACGACCTGAACAATCTGCTTTCTCCCATCCTTGGCTACGGCGAAATGCTCCTCGAGGATGCGAGCGAAAAGGATCCGAGCAGAGAACCGCTGGAGCAAATAGTGCGAGCGGGCAGGCGGGAAAAGGAGTTGGTGCACCAACTCCTGGCTTTCGGCCGCAAACAAGCGCTGGAGTTCACATCCATTGATTTGAATTCTCTATTGAAAAACTTTCAAAAGCTCCTTCGTCGCACCATTCGGGAAGATATTTCCATTCATTTGGCCCTCGCGGAGTCGCTTCCGCTCATCAAAGGAGATGAAGGACAGTTGGAACAGGTGCTCCTGAATTTGGCGATCAATGCACAGGACGCCATGCCCGAAGGGGGAATCATCTCGATTAAGACCCAAGAAGTGGATTTGGACGACACCCATGTCCTCATGCACCGAACTTAAGAAATCCAGCAAAGCAAAGGCATAGACTGGCGACTGAAAGGGACCCGATCGGTATCTCGCAACGGGCGGTTGCCGGTTTGCAAACCGCAGGTCGCGGATTCCGGCGCCCTCCGAACCCTTTCCGATAGCTTTCTATTCAATCGCAACCACCATTGCGCAGACTTTTTCGGTAACCTCTTTCACACGCCAGATGAAAGCTTGAATCAACGCTTTTAGCTCCGGGGAAAGGGTGTTGTATTCTTTGCGAAGCTTTAGGGTGTCCAGCATGCCTGTTCGGACCAATCCGCTGGCCGCTACGACCGAGGCGCTCCTTGTACGATTTCCGCCTTCCAGGAAGGCCATCTCACCGAAAATACTCCCTTCTCCGAGCTTCCCCAAGGTGATCAAGCCCTTTGCGGTTCGCTTCTTGATAAGCACGGTTCCCTCCAGGACCAGGTAAACCCAGTCGTTGCGGCTGCCCTCCTCGATAATGATTGCCTGGTCCAGAAACGTCTCCTCGCTGACCACATAAGAATAAATTCTTGGATCGACCTCCATAGTACTTTTCCTTTCTGGGCGGATTCCATGCGGAAATGGCTTTATGGAGCTAGGTCGGGAGCAAGAAGAACCCGAGAGTACTTTTGGCCCCGTGCACATTGGAAAGATCTGTAAAAGACATTCCCAAAAGGAGACGTCCTTCTCCGGCTTTGGCAGTACGGACTATCTCGGCCGTTGCCTTAAAGGGCTTTCCGTTGGGCAATGTGCTTTCTATCTCAAAAGCGTCTCCCTTTTTGTGGGAGGCGGCCGATACATTATTGAGGGCAATTTCGATGGCAACTCCTCCCATGCTGATGTTCTTGATGCGGCCCTTCAAGGGGGGCAGAGGGGACGGCCGATCACCGAGGGGAGCATAACGGCAGTCGGAATCCACATGTTTCCGGTAGTATAACCTTCTTGAATTCCAGGGATCCTTACCATATTTGATTTTCCCGCGGCGCTCTTTCAGTTGAGCGGCTGTACGTGCAGCCAGGATGTTCATTTGACGGACACGGATGAAAACGTGATTGGTCACGTGCTTGAGTACCGGAGAAACCTGCTGGTACTGATGGATCAGGCTTTCGGGGTGCCATGCCTCCAGTTCAGAATCTTCGAGAGCACGGGCGGTGAGGGTCCGGATCTCCCCGCCTTTTCTCAGAAGGCTCATTTCGCCGAAGATCTCCCCGGGGCCTCGAAGAGCCTGGGGAACCTCGTTGTCGCCGGATTCCACCAGAAGTTGAACATTGCCCGCAAGCACCCTGTACACGGAAACCCCATAGTCTCCCTGTTTCATGACCAAATCCCCCTTCTTGTAAAGAAGGCGTGTAGGTGTCGGCATCGATTTCTTTTCGGTCATGCGATTCTCCTGGTTTCTGAAAGGCTGGACACAGGCGCCGACCTCTTCCTTGCGTGCCGGCAGAGTGTTCCCCCTATTATTGCGGACCAGCAAGGGGGTGCCCTTTGGTCCGAGTGGGCGTCTCAGCGCTCCTGGAAGTCGATTATCTGTGTTCGGCCCCGGGCGAACCCACCGCTTTTTGCCCAACTTTCGAGAGCCACACCAATTATAAAGCAGGTTTTAATTCAAGACAACCACCCAGATCGAAACAGGCGAAAATGTGCAGTGAAGCACAGGCGCGTGAGCCCCGGCCTTTATGTAATGGTGGCTGTCAGTGAGACGGCAGTGGGCATGGATAAGCAGACTTTTGAAAATATTTTCGAGCTGCTTTTCCCGATTAAAACGAAAGACAAGGGCTCCGGCTTGGGTTTGGGAACAATCTGCGGCATCCTCAAACAGCACAGGCGAAGCTGTTGGGCCTATAGCGGAGCAGGCCTCGGGACAACTTGCGAATGTAACCTCTCCTCTCCGAGATTGCATTTCAAGAGGGGCCGCGTCAGGGTCCGATGCATACAATAGCCTCGAGGCGGGTTTTTGCATGCTTGGCGCAATCGTGGCGGCCTTGCGCCTTTATGGATCGACCCCCCCCGGGCGCAGGTCAGATCGGG
>CAYVUX010000140.1:6782-8089 GCA_964455075.1 uncultured Desulfobacteraceae bacterium
AGACGGAAATCTCTCCGGGATGATTGGCATTTCCGGCCTGCCTGGTAACAATCTAGACCGCGGCGGGGAACACCGAGCGGTTCTCGAATCGGCTTTCCAGGGTCCCGCGGGGTGTGATCGAGAAGGACCCGGTTTTGGGCGAGATCGAACCGGAGGGCCGGACGCATTATGTGCCTTAGGCATCGTTAGTTGGGAGGCAAGAATCGAGTTTCCCTTCCTGGAAAAGTCTCTCGCAGGCCTCGACTACCTCTGAATCGTATAAAAACCCTTTACCCTCGTAAATTTCACTCATGGCCTCCTCGAGCGTCAACGCGGGCCGGTAGGGCCTGTGAGAAGCCATGGCGTCCAGCACGTCCGCCACGGCCATAATCTTGGCTTCCAGTATGATATCTTTGTCAAGCAACCCGTTGGGGTAGCCGCTGCCGTCAAGCCTTTCATGATGCTGCTGGACAATCTTCGCGATGGGCCAGGGGAATTCGATGTCCTTCAAAATGTCGTAGCCGATCTGCGGGTGATCCCGGACGAGAGCCATTTCCGCTTCGCTGAGTTTTGCAGGCTTGCTGAGTATGCCCGCGGGAACAGAGAGCTTCCCGATATCATGAACCTCCGCCGCCATGCCCAGTCCGGCAACCCGGCCTTTCGGCAAACCCATTTGCGCAGCAATAGATTGGGCTATAGCGGCGACCCGGGTTTGATGTCCGGCCGCGTACGGATCTCTCTGCTCAAGGGCCGAGCCCATGGATCGGATGGTTGCCCACAAGGTCTTTCGAAGCTTTTTCCTGCTTTTAAACAGTGCCTTTTGGGCTTTTCGTCTGGCCAATTCGGATCTGATAAAAAAAACACCAAAGGCTAAATCCCCGGCAAGCTCGGAGAGTAGTTCCACCTCTTCTTTATCGAAGGCATCGGCTTCGCTTGAGCAGATCGTCAGCGCGCCTATTGGCTTGCCCTTTCTGCCCAACGGCAGAGAGACTGCGGAAGCGATTCCCTTGTCCATGACCATTTCCCTCCAGGGAGCAGCCCGCTCATCGGTGGCCACGTCTCTTATCACGCAGGGAGATTCCGTCCGTATAGCGGTTCCCGTAGGCCCTTGCCCGAGCTTCCCGCCCGACCAATTGATCTTCAGAGAACGGGTAAGCCGCTTGACTGCCTTTTCATCGACTCCTGCGCTCGCCACAATTTGAACGCCTTTTTCCTCATCGCTATTGGCGTAGCCAATGTACGCATATAAATAAGCCGCTACGTTAACAATGGCTTGGCAGCACTGATTCAGGAGCTCCCTCTCGGAGCGGGCAGAAATGATAACCTGA
>CAYVUX010000141.1:0-2416 GCA_964455075.1 uncultured Desulfobacteraceae bacterium
TACCGAGGCGGTTTCTCCAGCCGCACCGCAGAGCTTCGCGAAAACAGCCTGCCGGGCTTGTCCACGGGAACACCGTCAACTTTGACGAGACCGGCCATAATGACGGCGCGGGCTTTCTGCCCGCTTACCGCCAGGCCTTTCTCGACCAAAAGACGGTCCAACCGGACCTTAAGATTTTTGGGGTTTTCCGCAGATATCCCTGGCCTCCCTCAAGATCCCACCCATATCGAGGCCCAACAGCTCTCTCAGGAGGTTTGCGGGGCCGTGTTCAATAAAGCGGTCGGGCAGACCCATCCTTCGAACCCCCACTCCCCAGATGCCGCGTTCGGCCAACATCTCCAGAAAGGCCCCGCCCAGGCCGCCCTGCCTGATATTCTCCTCCACCACCAGCACACGGCCCGTCGAGGCTGCAAGCTCCGCCAGATCAGGATCCAAAGGCTTGACGAACCGGCAGTTGACCACGCCCGCGGACAGGCCTTCCGGCTCCATGGTCTCGGCGGCCGCCATGGACGGCTGGACCATATTTCCCAGGGCGATGATGGTCAAATCGCTCCCCTCCTTCAGAACTTCTGATTTCCCGATGGGGATCTCTCTGTAGGTCTCATTCAGGGGGGTTCCGAGGCCTTTTCCCCGGGGATAACGGATTGCTGTCGGCCCCGAATGCTGGAGGGCGGTCCACAGCATGTGTCTCAGCTCATTTTCGTCTTTGGGCGCCATCAACGTCATGTTCGGAAGGCCCCTCAAGTAGGTGATGTCGAACTGCCCATGATGCGTGGGTCCGTCCTCTCCCACCAGTCCCCCCCGGTCTATTGCAAACACAACCGGGAGGTTCTGCAGACACACGTCGTGGATGATCTGGTCGTAGGCCCTCTGAAGGAAGGTCGAATAGATCGCCACCACCGGCCGGAGGCCCTCCGTTGCCAGACCCGCAGCGAAGGTCACCGCGTGCTGCTCCGCAATCCCTACGTCCAGAAACCGTTCCGGGAAGGACTCCGCAAACTCTGCGAGACCGGTGCCTTCGGGCATCGCCGCTGTAATGGCAAAGAGCCTGTCATCGATTCGTCCCAGTTCCGTCATGGTTTTTCCGAACACTTCCGTATAAGAGGGAGGCGGCTGACGGAAGCCTTCCGGTGGAGAGCCCGTTTGGATTTCAAAGGCACCGACTCCGTGGTAATGGGAAGGATCTTCCTCCGCCGGGACGTATCCTTTTCCTTTTACAGTCAATACGTGGATGAGAACCGGGCCCTCCAGGTGCCGGGTATTCCTGAACGTATCGGCGAGCAGGCTCAGGCGGTGTCCGTTGATAGGACCAATGTATGTAAACTTGAAGGCTTCGAACAGCATGCCGGGCGTAAAAAACGTGATAAAGGAATCCTCACTTCTTCGGGCCAGGTTGAGGATATTCTCGCCAACCCCGGGCAGGCTGGTCAGGAAATTTTCCAGATCTTTCTTTAAATTGACAAATCGCTTTCCGGTCATTTTCCGACTCAGAAACGAGGAAAAGGCTCCCACATTGGGGGATATGGACATGGCGTTATCGTTCAGAACCACAATGAGGTCCCTTTCCGTGTGCCCGGCCTGGTTGAGCCCCTCAAACGCCATGCCCCCGGTCATGGAGCCGTCTCCGATCACTGCGATGATTCTTCCTTTTTCCCCCTTCAGCCGCTTGGCGGTGGAAATTCCGAGCCCCGCCGAGATGGAGGTGCTGCTGTGGCCGGTGTCAAATGTGTCATAGGGGCTTTCCTGGCGCTTCGGGAATCCGCTGATCCCGCCGTAGGAGCGAAGGGTGTGAAAACGATCCCTTCGGCCGGTCAGCAGCTTATGGGCATAAGCTTGATGACCCACGTCCCAGATGATCTTGTCTGTTGGGGCTTCAAAGGTATAGTGGAGTGCGATGGCCAACTCCACCGCACCCAGGCTCGGAGCAAGATGTCCTCCGGTCTTGGAGACGGTCTCGATAATCCGCTGACGCACTTCCGTAGCCAGCGTTTCGAGTTCCTCCAGCGACAGGATCTTCAGGTCTGAAGGACTGTCGATCTTGTCCAGGATTCCCTCGGAGATGTCGGTGCCGTTCATTTCTCTCTCTCGACAATGTATCGCGCAATCGCCCGCAAAGGATCCGCCCGGGGGCCCAAATCCCGCATATCTTCGACGGCTTCATCCACCAGCCGCCTTCCGGTTTCCCTGGCACGTTCGATCCCGACGACCGCCGGGTACGTAATTTTTTTCCTTTTTTCGTCAGCTCCCGCTTGCTTTCCCAGCACCCGGCTATCGCCTTCGATGTCCAGGATGTCGTCGACAATCTGAAACGCCATCCCCACCTTCCTCCCGTAAGAGGAAAGCGACTGTAACCGGGACCCGGCCGCCCCCCCGAGCATGGCACCGGAGACGACGGACACCGTGAGCAAGGCGCCGG
>CAYVUX010000141.1:2441-7353 GCA_964455075.1 uncultured Desulfobacteraceae bacterium
AGTGAATAAACTCCAGGAGGGGAAGATCCACCTCTTTTCCTTCGGCCTGAATGTCCGCCACCTGTCCCCCGATCATCCCCCTGTATCCGGCGGCCTCGGCCACAAGTCCTATGACGCCCAGCAAAACACGGGGCAATTCTCCCCGAACCGCTTCCGAAGCCGCGATCAGCCTGAACGCTTCGGTCAGGAGTCCGTCCCCGGCGAGCAACGCCACGGCATCTCCAAAAATCCGGTGGTTGGTCGGCTTCCCCCTTCTCAAGTCATCATCGTCCATAACAGGCAGGTCGTCGTGGATCAGGGAGTAAGTATGAATGAGCTCCAAGGCACAAGCCACCGGCAATACCGCGTCTTTGGACCCGCCTACGGCCTCGGCCCCGGCAATGCACAAAATGGGCCTCAGCCGCTTTCCCCCTGCGAAAAGGCTGTACCTCATGGATTTGACCACGTCGCCCGCGTAGCCTTCCGGCAAGGGAAACACGCCTTCAAGGGCCTCCTCCACCACGGTCCGGCGCTCCTCCAGATACCGTTTCAGGTCCAAAGGCTATTGCCCTCCTTTCTCTTGCCCATTCGGCTCGAAGGGCACTTCCGCCGGTTCTCCACCGGCCTCCCGGACGAGAAGGGAGACTTTTTTTTCGGCTTCTTCCAGCTTGCCGGAACAGAACTTGATGAGTTTCATGCCCTCTTCGAAGATCTTCAGGGCCTGATCCAGTGGGAGTTCGCCGGTTTCCAGCTGCTCCACAATCTCCTCAAGTCTCTCTAAGGCCTCTTCAAATTTCTTTTCCGCCATGGCTCTCCCCTTTGCCTGAACCCATCCTCGCCCGGTCGGGGCTTTATGGTATAATGTTGCCGTGAGGCTGTCAAACCTTGCTTCTTCCGGACCGGGACCTTGTTCGAACCCAAGGCGCCGTTGCTCGATGTGCAGCTCCAAAAAAATGCGTTTCCCCGGCATCATTCCTCTTTCCCGGATCGGCTTTTTTCCACAAGACAACCCAGTTCTCCCTGGTGGAGAATCACCTGTACCCTGTCTCCGGCATCCACCCGGGAAGCGCTGGTCAGAATCTCCTTTCCGGGAAGCCTGCGGGTAATGCTGTATCCCCTTTTGAGCACGGATACAGGGCTTAACGCCTCCAGCCGCCGGGCACACAAGGAAACGTCGGCCTGCTTTTCTCTAAGCCGCCCTCTCATTGCCGTCTCCATGGATCTCCGCTGAAAAACCAGGCTTCCCTTGAGGAAAGCCATGCGGTTTGAGGGGCTCTGAACCACCAGCGCCCGGCAGCCGGCGCGAAACCGGTCCTTTCTATTCCTGATAAGGCCGTTGATCGCCCTAAGGAGGCGTGCATCGATCTCGTCGAGACGCAGCCAGGTGTCTCTCAGCCGCTTCCTCGGATCCTTCAGCACCTTTTCGATGCGGTCCAAGGCTTGTCTCCGGCCGCTCAGAATACGCCTCATGAGCAAGACGCTCCGGGCCTTGAGTTCTCCCAACCGGCGCGCGAGGGCTTCCTTTTCCACAACGAGCATTTCGGCCGCAGCAGATGGGGTGGGCGCTCTCAAATCGGCCGCCATGTCGGAGATCGTTACATCAATTTCATGGCCCACGGCCGAGACCACGGGGATCCGGGATCGCCGGATGGCACGCGCCACTTCTTCTTCATTGAAGGCCCACAAGTCTTCGAGAGAACCCCCTCCCCGGGTCAGCACAATCACATCCGCGAGCATTCGCTCG
The DNA here is from genome assembly GCA_964455075.1 of uncultured Desulfobacteraceae bacterium. Taxonomy (GTDB): domain Bacteria; phylum Desulfobacterota; class DSM-4660; order Desulfatiglandales; family Desulfatiglandaceae; genus CAYVUX01. The sequence continues at coordinate 4,165 of CAYVUX010000141.1, forward strand.
TTAACAAAATCCAGGGCCTCGGCCACCTCACCCGCCGCTTCATCCCCTTGAACCCGCACCGGTACCACAATGACTTGCAGATTGGCAAAGCGACGCCCGATGACCTTCAAGAAGTCCCGGACCGCGGCCCCTGTCGGTGATGTGATCACCGCCACCCGCTGTGGGAGATAGGGGAGCGGCTTCTTGGTGTGCTCATCGAAGAGGCCCTCGGCGCCCAGCTTTCGCTTAAGCTGCTCAAAGGCGAGAGCCAGGGCTCCCACTCCCATGGGTTCCAGGTAGTCCAGGATTACCTGGATCTCCCCCCGGGGCGCATACATCCCCAGCCGCCCCTGGGCGATCACCTTCATCCCGTTCTCGGGTACGAATTTCAAAACCCTGGCCTGTATTCGGAACATGACCGCCCGGATCCGAGCCTTATCGTCCTTGAGCATCATATAATAGTGCCCGGACGCAGGGACGCTCAAGTTGGAAATTTCCCCCTCCACCCAAAGGAAATCAAAACGATCTTCCACGAGTTCCTGGATTTCCTCGGTAAGCTGCGCGACGGTATAAACCTTTGGAGTTCCGGTCTCCTGGGGCAATGGTCATTCTCCTGCATGGTGAATCCGATCTTTTCCCGTTCACAAGACGTTTTAAAACAACGGCGCTGTGCACACAAGGCTCTTTTTTTCCCTGGGCCTGCTGTGCGCGGGAACTCCGGGCCCTTCTGAGGCAAACAGAGCTCCGAACCCAGACCTCCCGACCTCTCGAATAAGATCCGGAGCACGGTTTTGTGAATCCGGTCCGTGGGGAGCTCCATTTCACCGAACGCGCATGCAAATATGGATCGGGAAGGGTTGGTAGCTGGATCGGATTTCCCTGCGACCCCTAATCCTCCGGGTTGGTTGGTAGCCCCTACAGCCGCTGCTGGACTCCGCCCCTCCGGGACGCGGGAGCTTTTTCTTTGTTCCGAGTCTCACGGGCTGGTATTTTCTGGCACTTACCCGCGGGGGACACCGGCCCCCTCCGCGTTCTCCCGGCAAGCCGGGAGCCGCGGCTTCCCCCACGGATAAGTGCCGAAAATACGGCGCCCTCCCGCCAGTCATAAGAAAAACCCCCCGCGTCCCTCCGGGGCGATACGGAGCTTCGAATGGAGCGCTTCCGGTCTGTCCGAAGACCCTCTGAGATAGGATTTTTGTAAGCCATCTGCGGGCATGCAAAAACTGAAACTCCATTCCGGGGATTGCCTGGATCGGGAAGGGTTTTGAGCGAAGCCGACCCGCCTTCAATCCCGGGCCGCGTTTGGTGCACGTTCCGGTGTGGCTTCTGCGGACAGCCCCGGAAGGGCTCCGGTTTCGTGGAGAAATCAGTCAGCGAACGGATCGACCGAGCTTGTGCGGGATTGGGGGCGTTCCATAAACCTCGGGAGGGATGAAGGGCGGCTTCGTCGAAAGGCCCTTTCCGATCCGACGAAACGGGTTGGTATCTCGCCCGTGGATGGACGGCAGCTCCTCCAGCCGTTTCTCGCCTCCGCCCCTTCGGAAATCGGGAAGGGTTTTGAGCAATGAATTCCCTTGACCCCCTCCCTCCTTTGACTTATACCTTTTTGGGAAACGCACTCATACTCGAGTCCCGTGCTCTTGCAAGGCGGGTGAATGGCATTCATTCACGGTTATCCTTTTTTGTTTTATTTCGCCACGGAGGTCAACATGGATCAATTTTTGGAAGAGGGACCGAAGAACCCCTTAAAAATTCAGGACAATACATTCCGTGACGCTCATCAATCACTCCTTGCTACGAGGATGAGAACCGAAGACATGCTGCCCATCGCCGAGAAGATGGACAGCGTGGGGTTTTGGGCAATGGAGGTCTGGGGCGGCGCAACGTTTGACACCATGCACCGATTCCTCGCGGAAGACCCTTTCGAGCGTCTCAAGACCTTGAAAAAGCACATCAAGAACACTCCCCTTTCGATGCTCTTGAGGGGACAGAATCTGGTCGGCTATCGAAATTATGCGGACGATGTAGCCCGGCTCTTCGTAGACAAAACGTGCGAGGCGGGCATGGATATTTTCCGCGTCTTCGATGCCCTCAATGACTTTAGAAATTTCAAGACCGTTGTGGAGCGAATCAAAGCAAACGGAAAGCACTTTCAGGGGACCATCTGTTACTCTTTGACCGAGAGGCGCATGGGAGGGGATGTATTCAACCTGGATTATTACCTTTCCAAGGCCAAAGAGCTTCAGGAAATGGGCGCAGACACACTCTGCCTCAAGGATATGGCCGGAATCATGGCCCCCTTTGATATAGGAAAGCTCATCACCGCGCTCAAACGACAAATCACCATTCCGATTCAGCTTCACACGCATTACACCAGCGGCATGGCATCCATGGTGTATCTCGAGGCCATCAAGGCGGGAGTAGACATCGTCGATACAAACCTCGCGCCGTTCGCCCTGAGGACGGCCCAGCCGGCTGTCGAGCCTATTGTGGCGACATTGTTCGGCACCGTAAGAGATCCCGGTTTTGACCTGGGTCTTCTCCTTGAACTGGACGAATACATGGAAGGAATCGCCCCGAAATACCGGGATTACCTCGCCACGCACAGGATGTCGGTCATCGACACCGGCGTGCTGGCTCATCAAGTCCCCGGCGGAATGATCTCAAACCTGGTCAGCCAGCTCAAACAGGCCAAGGCCCTGGATCGGCTCCCCGAAGTGTACAGGGAAGTTGCGGTGACCCGGCGGGAACTGGGCACTCCTCCCCTGGTGACCCCTACCAGCCAGATCGTCGGGGTTCAGGCAGTTTTGAATGTGCTCTTCGGAAGATACAAAATGGTGACCAACGAGGTCAAAGACCTGGTCTTCGGGCTGTACGGCAAAACGCCGACCCCGATGGACCCGGAGGTCCAGAAAAAGGTGCTTAAGGGCTACAAGAGGGGAGAAACACCGGTGACGGGCCGTGCAGCCGATTACCTCGAACCCGAGCTGGATAGCGTCAAACAGAGATTCGGAGATCTCATCAAGGACGACTACGATCTTGCCATCTGCGCTCTTTATCCCAACACGGGAGAACAATTTCTCAAATGGAAATACGGGTTGGAGGAAAAACCTCCAGAAGTCCTTCCCAAGACCTTGGAGGATATTCGCAAGGAGGATGAAGCCATGGCCCAAGCTCTTGAGAATATCTGCAAGACGGCCTAAGCACAGG
>CAYVUX010000141.1:7363-8074 GCA_964455075.1 uncultured Desulfobacteraceae bacterium
TACCGGTGCATCCAAGGTGCCTTGACTCCGCCCCGAAAATGAAAAGGCACAGGCCGTTTCCAGCGGTCTGTGCCTTTTCATTCAGCGGCATGCGAAGGATTCTCTTCTATTCATCGCCCTCATCTTCAAAGGAAGGCAGAAGATCGAATCCCGGATCTATGGACAGACCGTTCGAATCCTCCGACTCTTCAATCCGCCATTCCATGGCACCTGTGCCCATGTATGAGTAAGCGGCGCCAGAGGACAACTTTTTGCGATTGTCAAACGCCTCCAGTTCCCTTTGGCACGGAACACACAGGCCGGCTTCGGGAACGATCAGAAGACGTTCCGCAGGGATTGGCTGGCCGCACTCCTCGCACACGCCGAACAGATCGTTCTTCATAATCTTACGTATAAGGAGATCAATATTTTTCAGTTCACGAGTTTTTCGTTCCAAAAGGCGGTAATTGCCGCTCACCGAAATCTCAAGCTGAGCCTGATCGGATTCATCCCTCAAGTTTTCCGAAGCCAATCGCTCATTGAATTCTCTCCGATTCTCCATGAGCCGGCCTATGGCTTCTTGGAAGTCCCTTTTCTTGCTCTCGAGTTTCTTCAAGAATACTTCTCGGTCCTCATTCATGTTCTCACCTCATTTCCCTGCCATGTTCTCTCCCGGTCCAACCGCCGCCCGTTTCACTTTTCAGGATGCGGCGGGCCGGGCCCTTTGCCCTT
>CAYVUX010000142.1:0-7988 GCA_964455075.1 uncultured Desulfobacteraceae bacterium
ATGGCCCGAAGCTGAGATGGGAAAATGGGAAGTTATTTTTGAGTGAGCCCTAAGAAGGAAATCAAGATTCACACCGAGTATCAGGAGAATGTCTGGACTGTGGACGTGGATCGAGGTCAGATGGAGCAGGTTCTCTTAAATCTTTACGTCAATGCTTGGCAGGCCATGCCTTCCGGAGGAGACCTCTTTCTCAAGACAAAGAACGTGTTTCTCGACGAAAAAGCGGTGAGGCCCTACATGGTGAAAGCCGGACCATATGTGGAGATTTCCGTATCCGACACCGGGATGGGGATGGATTTAAAAACAACAGAAAGAATATTCGATCCTTTCTTTTCCACAAAAGGCGTAGGGCGGGGCACTGGATTGGGCCTCGCCTCTGCATACGGAATCATAAAGAATCATGAAGGCATCATCCGTGTCGAGAGCGCCTTGGGCGAGGGAGCAACCTTCTTTATTTATCTTCCGGTTTCAATGAACCCGGCAGAAGAGGACAGAGACTTGACAGATGAGATCGTCAGAGGCTCCGGGACGATTCTTCTGGTTGAAGACGAAGACATGATCTTGGATACCGTCAGGAACATGCTTCAGGAATTGGGGTATACGGTACTTGCCGCGAAAAGCGGCGCGAAGGCCCTGGAAATATTTAAAGAGCAAAAGAATGGTATCGACATGGTCATTCTGGACGTGATCATGCCGGGGATGGGGGGCGGAGAAACCTACGACGGGCTCAGGGCAATAGATCCTGGCGTCAAGGTCCTCCTTTCAAGCGGCTATGCCGTTGGTGGCGATGCCAAAGATATTCTCGCCCGCGGTTGCGACGGCTTCATCCAGAAACCGTTCTCCCTTGGCGCCCTGTCTCAAAAATTGCGGAGCCTTTTGTCCGAAAACTCGTAACGTTCCTCACCCCAATATGAAGAGACGGAACTCCTCTTTTGGTTTCGAGCCCATCCGGAAACGGCGCTCAAGCACAAACAAATCTTCAGACCGGAAACGGCGCACCTCTGAACGGAACCTTTGTTGGGCCATAGGCCCCTCTATGCCGATCATCGCCGATCATGCCGAACGGGAGGACGCCGCGATGTACGCACCGGAATCCGCGACTCCTTCAGCCTGAATGGTCGTAGCGGCGAGCTTGCCCGATTCGCGCCAATTGTACGAAGGCATGATCTGGGTCGTCAAGCGCGCCTGCGCAGTGATTTGAAAACCGGACAACGCGCTGCCCTCTACCTGAGGGCCGAACCAGACCTCATCCCCGGCCACTGTCCGCCCGGCTTCGTCCAGAACCGCCACAAAGAGCAGTATGGCGTGATCCATCTCGGTACCGGAGGCAATGTTCATTTCCATGTCAAGCACGATGTCCAGCACCTCACCCCGGCCGGGTATGCCACCAGCCCCTCGAACCCATCCACCAGCAGTTGGGCTCCGCCCTCGACCGCACGTAAAACCGAGGCGCGGTCTTCATCATCACCTCGAATCAACACCCGATGGAGATCAAGCTTGCGGATGCAGCTCTCCAGGGTTTTGTATTCACGGATCGAATCGCACCGGAATCCTAGATTCATTTCATGGGCCTTCTGCAAAACCCTGGGATGCGGATTCAAATGGAGGGGGTGGAAAAGACCGGCGAGACAATCAATGAACAGCAAATCAAAGAAAGCCTCGTTCAGGGTTTCCTCGTTATAGACGTAGCAGGGACATGCCTCCAGAGCAAGGGTCAGCAATTCCTCTTTTCGGCGCAACCACCAGTCAGCAATCATGGCAAGCCAGGGCGCCACGACCTACACAGGAAGCGCCTTTGTCAAATTCGTCGGAGGTCCTAGAGCAAAAACTCGGCCGCCTGGATCCCCATGGTGGATGGATGAAAAGTCTCAACGATTCTGTAATGATACATCCCTCTATCCTGGTCGCGCTCCCCAAGATCGATGACGGCGCCTTTTCGATAGGTTTCGCCGTTGTCCCGGACCAGACACTGTATGACTGGCCGGGAGCTGTCTGTGCTGCTGAAAGCTTGTGTAACGATCCCCAGGTCCCCGCTATCCAGCCTGACCACGGTGCCGGTCGGATAGACGCCCAGCATCGCGATAAACACCTTGATCAAAATCGGATCGAACTGGGTGCCGGATTGGGTCTTCATGTATGCCAGCGCCTTGTCGGGGCTCATGGCTTCCTTGCGGTACACTCGGGGCGATGTGATGGCGTCGTAAACATCCGCAATGGTCAGAATCCGGCCGAAAAGACTGATGCGCGGGTCGGTGGCGACTTTGGGGTAGCCCGAATGGTCATAGCCAATGTGGTGCTCGAAAGGCGGCACGAGGATCCTGCTTTTGCGGTCGTCCTTGGATTTGAGCCTGAGGATCAGCCTGGCGCTGTGCATGGAATGTGTCCTGAGAACGGCGTATTCCTGGTCGTTTAGCACGCCTTTTTTATTCAACAGCTGTTTTGAAATGACCACTTTCCCAAGATCATGAAACAGGCCGCACAAGCCAAGCCTCTCGAGCATGAGCCGGCTCAGGCCGATTTGCCGGCCAAGACACATGGCCAGAATGGCCACATTCAGCGAGTGGGTGAATGTATAGTCGTCGTAAAGGCGAATCGTACTAATGCCGAGAAAAAGCGTTTCGTCTTCCGCTATGATATCCACCATTTTCTGGACCAGCCGCACTGAATTGCGCATGCCCACAAGTTTGTTGTTGGCCAGCCTGTCCGCGATATCCTGTATGGAGACAAACAGGTTGGCGTACGTTCTACGAACGGTCGCCCTTTTTTGGGCCAGCTCGTCGGGCTGCGCAACATCGTCCTCGACCGGGGAATAGGGTGTCTGGGCTACAGAAACCCAGTCCATTTCGTGTTCCAGTATTTTGTCGACCAGCCATCCCGACGGGTCATCGTGATAAACGGCCTGATCGATCAGCCGGAAAAACGTTATGATTTCTTTTGGAGCCACGTCTTTCAGATCGGATTGGATATACAGGCCGAAAAGGCCCCGGTCTTCCAGGAAGCGTACCATGCGGTTGAACAATTTCGCATTGGCGGGCCGAAAATACAACTTTTGCTCCTGGAAGTAAAAACGTCCTTCGGACAAATGCAGGGAAACGTACTCGCTGTCACGCCCCAATTTCCTAATCAACTGTACGAATTTTTCAACGGCCTCGGCGAGCAGGATGTTGTTGTCGGCATGTATTCTTGCAATTTGTGTCAGGCTGTTAAGGGCCTTCAGCAGGGCTTCTCCCGACCGGTTTATCCATTGCTGGTAGTTAATAGAGTTCATCGAGATGCCACCCTTTTCTTCTTGATCACATCCTATGCGGAACGAAGCAGGTTTCCGAAGAATCCCCGGCCCGTTCTCTCGACCAAGGCGGAGGCCTTCTCCGTCCTGAGTTCTCTTAGCGCCGCGGTCGCCGCTTGTCGTTTCACGCTTTTGCGCGATCGTAAAACGCCGAGCCGCGGAAACTTGAAAAGCAGGGATTTCAGCAAAGGCACCGAACGATCCGAAGCGCATTTGCCCAAAGACCGGCAAACCGCTACAAAATGGTCAGAGTCACCAAGCTTCCCATGTCCTGATTGCAGATAATCGAGCAAGAGATTCTCCGCCAGAACGCTTCTCTCCCGTCCCAAGTGCCGCAAAATCAGCCCGCGGACGCCGGGGTCCGTGTCGTCAATCAAAGCAAACACCTCCTCGGGTGCCAGCGTTGGTTCGCTGCGCCCGAGTACCGCTTTCAGCGCCTGCTTGCGAATGATCTCCGAATCATCGCGCAGCAGCTTGGACAGCAGCCCGCGGGAATGGTCATCGTCAAAAAATTTTAGAATGATGACGAGGCGTCCCGCCAGGGCCTTATCCGATGAGACCAACAGTTTTTCAAGAGGCTGGATATCACGCCTGGCCATGCCGGCAATGGTTCCCAGCAATAGGCGCTGCAGCCGGGGGGACCGGCTTTGCATCATGATCGGGGCAAGCGCGGATATGGCCTCATTATTGAGGAGGGCCAGGAAGGGCTTCAGGTCTTTCAGCGACTCAACATCGGTCTTCTCCACCATGGGCGATATCTCAATCAGGTTCTTCAAAAAAGCAGTGCTCGAAAGCGTTCGCAAAAACCGCTCAAGATAGGGCGAAGCCCAATGCGATGCGGATTTGAATGCCTTGTGCTGTTTTCTGAATTTCATCAACACAGTACGGAGGTAGGAAAACCGGTAATCCAGCAGTGCCTCCCGCAGCGCCTGGGTCATATATGCCAGCAGTTCTTCCACGTCCTCGGGAAGACAGTGCCTTTCAATGATGTAAAGCAGTACGTCAACAATGTGATCGGACCCGTCCGGCCTTTCCTCGGCAGCCACCATTCTCTCAAGCTGCTCGCGTTCCTCCCGGCTCAGCTGCAGGGAGTCGGCGGGGACGTCGAGTGCTGCCGCATCGACGGTCGCGCCCGCAGCCTGCATCGGCGCACCGGCCTGCCCTTGAGCGTCGTCGTGCTGATTCGGGGCATCAAGGCTTTCCGGCGGACAACAAGGGAATTCTTCCATGACAAGATCATCGCCCAATCCCAATACCAGCTCGTCGGCCTCATGGGCAATCGACGGGAAATCATGCTCCCAAAGGGCGGTTACAATGTCATCCTCGGCATCTTCATCCAGCACGCTGTAGTCACGCAGCACCTTGAGGAACGCATCGAGCTCCCAGGATCCAATCCCCGGCTGGAACTCAACCCACAGAATGCCGTCACGATGCAGAATGGACACCAGGTCAGTAGACTCCGACGCGCCCTCATAGACCGTTTCGTCATTGTAGATCATCCGGTTTCTTTCGATGCGCAACCGCAGACTGCCGTTTTCCTCCAAGAACGCAACGAGGAGATCCGTGCACTGATGCATGGCGTCCTTGTAAATGTTGTGCCTCTCGGAATACAGGTTGAGCTTTTTGTACGCGGCGTTGAAGGCAAGCAAAATGCGCTTGACCGTCTGTTGGGCCATTTCTGCAGCTACGGGATCTGTCTTTGGCATCGCTCGATCAGGGGATAAGGATTTTCTCTTTCCTATTGGATCATATCCGGTTGTGCCTTGTAAGTAAAGCGCCGAGATACTAGTGTGGGAGGCCTTTATGCCCGCAACCAATGGTATCCACGACCGGAGGGCGTGCAGGCCTGCAAAATCACGCCGGACAGGCCCCCGGGAAGACTGGACGGTCCGCCGGAAAGCACGCAGTGTAAATCCTTCAAAAAACCAGCATGCTGCACATAGGGTTGTGCATCAATAAATGACATGCTGTTCTGCCGAAGATTCAAAATGCGCTCCCAGCCCCTTCCGCATCAACCGATCATCTGGCCTCCTATCGGACCACACCCCCCAGGGCATGGGGATAAAACCGAACCTGATCCAGTACTTGAAGAACCCGTCGGCTGGAGATCCCGGCCCCGGGGCGAAATAGCAATCAAGATCGTCCAGCCTGCACAGAAGCGGTACGGACCGAAGAGACCGGAGACAAGGACCCCGGCTGCTCCGTCTCTCCCGGGCTTGATTCAGACCCAAAGGGAAGCATCCCGTGGAACTCGTGCACATAGATACCCCCGGGCAAGCCCGGGGTCCTAACGGTCTACGGCTCCTGCGGAGCAGACCTCACCTCTGCTAACGCAGAGACGAGGTAAGGCTCATTCATCCACGGGTAAACCCGTGGTGTTCTGTCTTCGACCGCATAAAACTAGGCAACCTGCTTAGAAATATGTGCATACTCGGGGCCCGCTTTGCGGGCGTTCTTCTCGAGAGGCCCGCCGCAGGAGCGGCAAAGGCCTCTAAGCTGCTCGTCCGGATTTTCCTGATAGCATGAATCCATCCAGAATCACCAGGAAAAACCGTACAATCCTTCTCAACCGCAGGCCGCCTGGGGGAAGCGTTTACCTATTTGTGCAGTCCGGCACGCTATATGCGTAATTTGGTCTCCGGATATGCACCGACCGGTTTTATTAAAGATTTCGAATGCCCCCCAAGGTGCCCGGTTTGAGCGGCGGCAGAACGAGAACACACCACGGGCAAGGCGGAGAAGGATCTTTGCTCCCCATGCCGTTCCTGGACGCAAAGCGGCGTGCCGGAAGCAGACGGGGACGTACACCGCACCCCGGCGAACTTCAAAGGCATGATAGCCGTGTCCGGGGCGAATGCACTCCACGGACGAGGAATCAGCCATGCAAGAACCGAAGGTCAGTGTCGTTCGTCTGGAGAGAACCCCAGAGGGGGCGTTTGGCGTGCTGGTGCTGGACGGCCGGCTTTTCTGCGCCACGCTGGAGCCCGAGGAGGCCAACCCCGGCCGGTCCGGGATCCCGGCGGGCCGGTATCTCTGCAGACGCTCTCACGGAACTACGCCGTCCGACCCGTTCGAGATTCTTGTACCAGGGCGTACGGGGGTCCGGTTTCATTCGGGACATGAGGGGAATAGTTCGCATCCGCAGGTGCTCCTGGGGCGATATTCGGGTGTGGTAGACGCGCACAGTGCCGCGGAGAACAGCGGATGGGCATTCAAGCGGTTCATGGCAGCTCTGGCGGAAACAAGGGAATTTGAAGTGGAATTCGTTGATCGTTTCCCTGCGGACCAATCCTCGCCTTCCACCCGCCACACCTGCCCAAAGGAATCGCGGCCGGAAGATGGCCGCTCAGAAATCAGAGCGTGAGCCCCAAGGGCTCACTCAAAAATAAATTCACAGAATTGACGCTCAGATTTGGGTCGGATTTGGTCGTCGCGATTGAGTGAAGCCACAGGAATAGTGAACTATTTCGAGGACTTCACGATTGAGCGGCGGCCGAAGATGGCCCGAAGCTGAGATGGGAAAATGGGAAGTTATTTTTGAGTGAGCCCTAAGCGAGGCCGCATCGAGACCGTTTAGTGGAGTTCTTCATGGAGTTCGCGCGCATCCGGGAATAGTCCCGCCTAGCAGCCAGTCGGATTAGAACCTTGTTGGGGGCTGTTGGAAAACATCCGGATGCAAGGCTTCCGCAGACCTGAGGAACGTGGCGTTCTTACTTGGTACAAAGCAGTAACGAAGGTCAAGGGTAACTCCGCTCGCAAGATCCCGCTTCAGGGGGGAGATGGGTGTTTTCCGACAGCCTCCTAGATCTTTTCGACGGTTACGCTGTACACAAACTTTGTCCAGTCGTAGCCGTAATAGTCTTCCGCCACCGCGCGAAGGGGGTAACCGTGCTTTTCCGGAAGGGGCTTCCCGTTTACTTCATAGGCGAGGAAGACCTGGTCGGAGACCACATGCTCCACGGGATACCGCATCACGCTTTCCGCATTTCCCCGGGGGCCCCGCACGGTCACATGCGTGGCGTCCCGGGCGGCCCCCGCCGCTTCCATCAATTCCTTGAAGGAGACGCCCTTCCACCTTCCGTGGTTTGCAAAAAACCCCGGGCAGATGAGGAGCACGTCCCTTTCGACGGCCGGAAGGGCCAGGATCTCTTCATACCGCAGGCTGAGAGGCCTTTTCACGGCTCCCGTCACTTCCAGCCGCCACTTTCCGAGGTCCACGTCGTGATCCGTAAGGCCCATGGTGCCGAAATCCCGAAGCGGCGTAATCTCGAGGTTCCGGGCGTCCAGAGAGGCCGGGTTCTTGTTGATGAGGCTTTCCCGCGTTGTGCCTTTGGGGAGAATCGTTTTCATTTTCGCAAAGACCTCTCGAAGCACCCACAGACAGGGAGAGAACATCGCGACCGTGCCGCCAAGCAGGCCCGCCAATTTCCTGAAAAAGTTCCTTCGGGTTTCCATCTTTTCCACTACCCGTGCTCAATCCTTTTTGCTCTGCGTGGAATCCAATCAGGGACCCCGGGCCAAACAGCCCCTCGCCTCTTCAGCATGCGTTCTCGATGGCGCAGAAGGCCCGATTCTCCGCGCCGTGAAGGGGAGAGCTCTTTTTTCAACCGGTATCTGAAGCCAGCAAGCCGGCCCCTTCGATCCCTGATCCCGCCCCCGCCTCCCGTACAACGGAAGCATCAATAATAAATTCTATCTTATT
>CAYVUX010000143.1:0-7983 GCA_964455075.1 uncultured Desulfobacteraceae bacterium
TTTTTTCTGCTTCCCGAATATGAGTCGTGCAGAGAAGCCGCGCGCAAGAGCGGTAGCCCGCTCCGCGAGATTATCTGCTGGGTCCTGGGGCTGAATAGGTAGCCGTGTTCCCTTCTCTTGTTTTCTCCTGCAGGATGGTTGTTGGACCTCTCAGTTTCGCCGGTCTCCGTGCCGTGATCCCGGTTTTGTCCGGCCGGCTTTTTCCTCGACGGGAGGCGCAGCAAGCGAGGAGGAAGGCGAAGCGGCTGTGCAGGTTTTGAGAAGGTCTCGGAAAGGGGTCAATCCGAAAGGGGTCAATCCGGTTGATGCACGCCTTCCGATCTGATAACTACGCTGTCAGGGAAGTCTTCAAACGCTCCGGTATTGCGGGCAAGGCGGCGCTGACCCTGGGCCTATGGTTCGGGGCGGGGCTCTTTCCCAAGGCTCCGGGTACCTTTGGAACGATTTGTGCAATTCCCCTCATCGGTTTGCTGCACGCCCTGGGAGGGCCCTGGGAAGCATTGGGCCTGGCCGCGACGGTGGCTGCGGCCGTTTGGGCTTCCGATATGAGCCGGCGGTTGATTGGAAAGCCCGACCCCCGTGTGGTCGTTGTGGATGAGGTGGCAGGGTTCGCCCTGACCATGTACCTTTTGCCGCTGTCTTGGGTCGCCTTGGTTTTGGGCTTTGTTTTGTTCCGCGCCTTTGATATCCTAAAACCTTATCCGATACGTCTTCTTGAGGGGGTTCGAGGAGGGGCGGGCATCGTACTCGACGACCTGGGAGCCGGAGTTTACGCACTTCTGAGCACAAAAATTCTTCTGATTTTTGCTTCTTAGAGAGTGCCTATCCGCAAATATTCTTTGGCACTTGTGAGTTTCCAATTTCTTGAGACTCTGTGATGTACGGAGAGATCATTACCATAGGAAACGAACTGGTCTCCGGCAGAACCCTTGATCTGAATGGGTGGTACGCCGCAGGCCGGCTTACGGCCGCGGGCCTTCAGGTCACGAGGGTTACATCCGTGGGAGACGATCATGAAATGGTATCGGAGGTGCTCACAAGGGCGATCCGGTCTTCGCGATTCGTGATCATCACGGGGGGGTTGGGATCCACGGAAGACGACAGGACCAATGAGATCGTGGCGGAGGCCCTGAATCGTCCCCTGACCAAGGATCCCCAGATGTTTTGCCGAATCAAGTCCCATGTCGAGGCGAGGGGCCTGGGCATGACCTCTTCGTTGGAGAAAATGGCCTGGATGCCGGAAGGTTCCCGCATGTTGAATCCTGCGGGCACGGCTTGCGGATTCTGCCTGCACGAAGAGGAGATTCGCCTGTACTTCCTCCCGGGGGTGCCGGATCAGATGCGGTACCTTATGGACAAATTCGTCCTCCCGGAAATGCTTTCCACCTTCGAGACGCTGCCGATCATGAGGCAGCGGGTGCTCAAATTGTACGGAATCAACGAACCCCGAATTGCCGAGATATTCAAGGATATCCAAGAGGAAGCCGGCAAGGTGGTTTTTGGTTTCTATCCCCAGTTTCCGGAAAATCACGTGACCCTGAGCCTGAGGGGAAGGGAAGAGGAGCAGATTTCCAGGGAATTGGACCGGATGGAGAGACGAATCCGGGAGCGATTGGGATCCTACATTTTTGCCGCGGGCAACGAGACCATGGAACAGGTCGTGGGAGGAGTCCTGACCAGGGAACGGTTGCGTCTTTCCGTTGCCGAGTCGTGTACGGGCGGTTTGATCGGCCATAGGCTCACGGGGGTGCCCGGAAGTTCGGATTACTTCATGGGCGGCGTTGTCGCTTACAGCGACGACGTGAAAATTCGCCTTCTCGGTGTACTCCCCCGGACCCTGGAGAGATTCGGTGCGGTCAGTGATGCCGCGGTACGGGAAATGGCCGCCGGCATCCGGAAGACGATGAATACGGACTTGGGTTTGGCTGTTACCGGGATTGCCGGGCCCGGCGGCGGAAGGAAAGGCAAGCCCGTGGGGACTGTTTTCTTCGGTTTGGCGGCCCGGGACCAGGTTCTCGCTTCCAGGTACCGCTTTGGAGGGGATCGGGAACAGGTGAAGAGGAATGCGTCCATGATGGGACTGGACTGGGTGAGGAGATTCCTTAATGGGGATTCGTTCCTTCCTGGCATTTGAACTGCCTCTCGAGATAAGAAATGTCTTGGACCGGGTATCCGAAGAGAATCGTTCATCCTTGGGCGGGATACGGTGGGTCCGTGTGGGGAATATCCACCTCACCGTGATATTTATGGGCAATGTAAATGAAGACCGGCTGGAGTCACTGGGGTGGGATGTCATGGAGGTCTGCCGGGGGTACGGCCCCTTTCGGGTGCGGCTGAACGGCACAGGGTATTTCGGGAGAAGAAGCAGCCCACGTGTGATCTGGGCCGGGCTGGAAGGGGATACTGCAAGGATGTCCCGGTTCCGGGACGAATTGCAGGCCCGTTTGGTTCCTTTTGGCATAAGGGAGGAAGACAGGCCTTTTCGGCCGCACCTTACGTTGGGAAGGTTCAAGAAGGGAGAACGGGTTGACAGTCGCGTGGAGGCGATGTTGGCGGAAAACGATAACCTGACAAGCCCGTGGAGTTCTCTGGACGAATTGGCGCTTTTCAGGAGCGATCTCAAGCCCGGAGGGGCGGTATATACAAAACTGAATGCCTGGGCTCTCCAGGCAAGGTGTTGACCTCCGGGTTTTTTGCGGTGTATTCACTTTCCTGTCGAATGATCTTTTTTACTGGAGGAAAGACCCATGGACAAAGCAAAGGCGGTTGAACAGGCCATATCTCAGATCGAGAGGCAGTTCGGTCGGGGATCCATCATGAAGATGGGGGAGCAGAAAGTGGTTGACGTTCCCGCGATTTCCACGGGCTCCCTCGCGCTTGACCTGGCATTGGGCGTGGGAGGGGTCCCTCGAGGTCGGGTTGTGGAGATCTACGGTCCCGAGGCCTCCGGAAAGACGACCCTGGCGCTTCACGTGGCCGCCGAGGCCCAGGCCAAGGGGGGCATGGTGGCCTTTGTGGATGCTGAGCATGCCCTTGATATGGGCTATGCCCGAAGATTGGGCGTCGATGTGGACAGCCTGCTGCTCAGCCAGCCTGATACAGGGGAGCAGGGACTGGATATTGCCGAGATTCTCGTAAGGAGCGGGGCCATCGACCTGCTGGCCATCGACTCTGTGGCGGCGCTTGTTCCCAGGGCCGAAATTGAAGGAGAAATGGGTGATCAGCATGTGGGCCTTCAGGCGAGGCTGATGTCTCAAGCCTTGAGAAAGCTGACCGCCACCATCAGCAAGTCCAAGTGTTGCGTGATTTTCATCAATCAGATCAGGATGAAAATCGGCGTGATGTTCGGCAGTCCCGAAACCACGACCGGTGGAAACGCTTTGAAGTTCTACTCTACGCAGCGACTGGATATTCGAAGGATTGGCGCCATCAAGGATGGGGACGAAGTGGTGGGCAACAGGACGCGTGTAAAGGTGGTGAAAAACAAGATTGCGCCCCCGTTCAAAGAGGCGGAGTTCGATATCATGTACGGCTACGGAATATCCAAGGAGGGGGACATTCTCGATCTCGGCGTATCTTTGGGAATCGTGGAAAAGAGCGGCGCGTGGTATTCGTTCAATGGAGAGCGGATTGGGCAGGGAAGGCAGAATGTCAAGGAGTTTCTGCGCGAAAACACGGACATTCGAGATCAAATTGCAGCGATGATCATCGAGAAGACCCCGCTCAAGGAGGAGAGGGCCAAGGGGTCCACTGCGGAGAATCTTCCGGAGGGAAGTGCTTCCGAAAAGAAGAACAAATCGACCAAATAGCGGAACCCTTCCCTTACCATGATGGATAAGGCGGCGGGTCCCACCGGCATCCGCCTCTCCGGCGCCTTGGCATGGAAGGCAGGGCATTCGATGCATTCCTTGAGCGAAGAGCGGTCGTGATCACGAACGGTTATGAAACAATTATCAACCAACGTAGAACGAGACGGTTCAGCCAATGGATTTCAGGGAAATCAGAAGCAAGTTCCTGGCCTATTTTGAAGAGAAAGGTCATGAGATCGTTGAGAGCTCCTCTCTGATCCCCAAAGAGGATCCCACGCTTCTTTTCACCAACGCCGGAATGGTTCAATTCAAGAGGCTTTTCCTGGGGGAGGAGAAAAGGCCGTACACCAGGGCGGCCACCTCTCAGAAGTGCGTTCGGGCAGGCGGGAAACACAACGATCTCGAAAACGTGGGGCATACCCCCCGACACCATACCTTTTTTGAAATGCTCGGCAATTTCTCTTTCGGGGACTACTTTAAGGAAGATGCCATAACCTGGTCGTGGGACCTGCTCACACGGGGGTACGGGCTGCCGGAGAAGCGGCTTTCCGTCTCGGTTTTTGAGGATGACGAGGAAGCGTGGGAGATCTGGTCCCGGAAAATCGGGCTTCCTTCGGAGAAAATTGTTCGTTTGGGGGGCAAGGATAACTTCTGGGCCATGGGGGAAACCGGGCCTTGCGGTCCCTGCTCCGAAATCCATTTCGATCAGGGAGCCTCTGCGGGATGCGGCCGGCCGGAGTGTGCTCCGGGTTGTGACTGCGATCGGTACTTGGAAATATGGAACCTGGTGTTCACGCAGTTTGACAGGAGCACCGACGGTGTTTTGACGCCGCTGCCGAGACCGAACATTGACACGGGCATGGGGCTTGAGAGGCTCGCATCGGTGGTACAAGGGGTGCGGTCAAACTACGAAACCGATCTTTTTAAGGGTGTGATCGAGCGAATAGAGGACCTATCCGGTAAGGAATACAATCAGGAAAAGAGGAATGATGTAGCCTTCCGGGTCATTGCGGATCACTCGAGGGCGGTGGCCTTTCTCATCGGCGACGGAATCATGCCCTCCAACGAAGGAAGGGGCTACGTACTGCGAAGAATCATCCGGCGGGCTATCCGCTTCGGTCAGGTCCTGGGGCTTGCCGACGCGTTCCTACGCTCCGTGTCAAGCAAGGTCATCGAAGTCATGGGAAAGGATTACGGGGAGTTGGAAAGATCGAGGAAATTCATCGAGGGGGTTGTCGAAAACGAAGAGAAGCGGTTTGCAGACACGCTCAAATACAGCATGAGGGTTCTCAATGACGAGATCGAGAAGCTGAAAGAAAAGCATGTGGACACCATTCCCGGGGAATTGGCCTTCAAGCTCTACGATACGTATGGCCTGTCTGTGGACATTGTGCAGGACGTGGCCAGAGACGAACACCTCCGTGTGGACCTGGATGGATTTCAAAGCGCCATGTCAAAACAGAGAAGCGTATCCCAGGAGTCGTGGAAAGGGAGCGGCGAGGAGGAAGTCCCCGAAGCTTTCAGGAAACTTCGGGCCCGCGGGGTATCGACCTCTTTCCTGGGCTATGAAACGCTTGAGTGCGGGGCGCACGTGATCGCTTTGCTTTCAGAAGGCCGGGAAGTGAAAGACGTCGATGAGGGTCGGGAAGTCCGAGTGGTGCTGGATCGGACCCCCTTTTACGGGCAGGCCGGTGGACAAGTGGGGGACGTGGGCTGGATCGTGAGCGGATCGGGCCAGTTTCGGGTCACAGATACTCACAAATATGACCAGAATCTCATTGTTCATGAGGGGCGTATCGAGAGAGGCCGTATGGCTTTGGGCGACGAGGTCGAAGCACGTGTGGACGGAGACAAGAGGGAGGCGACTGCACGGAATCACACGGCTACACATCTGTTGCACGCTTCCCTGAGGGAAGTCCTGGGAGAACATGTCAAACAGGCAGGGTCCTTGGTCTCTCCCGAAAGGCTCCGTTTCGATTTCAGCCACTTCACCCAGGTGCAGGCGGAGAAACTTGGCGAGATCGAGGTCATGGTCAACCGGCTGATCCGGCAGAATCACCCTGTCGAGGTGACGGAGATGTCCAGGGAGGATGCCATGAAAACCGGGGCCGTGGCCATATTCGAAGAGCGGTACGGGGAGAAGGTCCGGGTTGTGAGTGCGGGGGAGGGGGTCAGCAGGGAGCTCTGCGGCGGCACGCACATCGGGCGCACGGGAAGCATCGGCCTTTTTCGGATCGTAGGGGAGAGTGCGGTGGCCGCCAATATTCGGCGGATCGAAGCCCTGACCGGAGAAAGAGCCCTCCTGCATGATCAGGATATGGAACGGGAACTGAATGCGGCGGCCGCTCTTCTCAAGACCGGTCCGGAACATGTGGTTGAACGCCTGGAGCGTCTTATTCGAGAGAAAAGGGAGAAAGACAGGGCCGTGGATTCTCTCAAGGCCAAGATGCACGCCAAGAGGTCACAGGACCTGCTTTCAGGAGCCAAAGAAATCCGTGGTGTATCTGTTGTATCCCAGAAAATCGAGGCCTCTTCGCAGAAGGAGTTGAGAGGCTTTGCCGACAAAATCAAAGACAAGCTCAGGTCCGGTATCGTCGTGCTGGGGACGGCGGATAGCGGAAAGGTCATGCTGGTCTGCATGGTGACGGGGGATCTCACTGACCGGTACAAAGCCGGCGACCTCATCAAAGAGCTTTCGCACATGGTGGGCGGGAAGGGCGGCGGCAGGCCGGATATGGCTCAAGGAGGCGGAAACAGGCCCGAAGAACTGGATCACGCCCTGGAGGCCGTTTACGGATTACTGGAAAGGATGAAGTAGCCTGTCCCACCACGAACGCCTGGCCTCTACCGCAGAGGATCCCTCTGGCTCTTCTTTATCCAGCCTCGTTTTGGATTTCCTGAGGTACTCCAGGGCAATGTGGTATTGCCCCAGGTCCGGGTAGTTTTCGAGCACATATCGATACCGGTTCATGGCCGCGCGATAATCTCCGGAGTTAAAGTAGAAGTGCCCTACGTACAATTCGTGTTCGGCAAGGGATATGTAGCACTCTCTCAGATGTTTTTCGGCCTTCTTGGCGTATGCGTCTTCCGGAAATCTCCTGATCAGGCGGGTAAATTCCTCTTTGGCGGAATGTGTGTGGGATTGGTCACGGTCGATTGATTTGACCTGGCTGAAATGACTCATCCCCTTTTTATAGATGACGTAAGGGATTTCGGGATGCTTCGGATGGAGCTTTTCGAATGTGTCATACGCCTCGATCGCCTCTTCGTAATGTTTGCTCTCGTATAGGGCGTCGGCCATCTTCAGCTCCGCCTCCACAGCATATTTGCTGTATGGATATCGATCCCGGATTTTCTGAAACGCCTCCGAGGCCGCCATGTAGTATCCGTTGTTCATGTTTTCCGTGCCTTCAATCATCAACTGGGCAGGGGTTTCATCCTCGGTGCCGGGCGGAAATATGCGATCCCAGAGGGCACAGCCGCTGGAAAGGAGGAGGCCCGCCATTACGGCCACCAAGAAGATCCATTTGGTTCGGACGGGATTATGCATGTCGGCGTTTTCCTCCTTCGCTTCGAGACCTTTGAGAAATCTTTCTCCGTCTTCTCCGGCCGTTAGTCTCTTTCCTCGGTCACCTAGGTCCTGCAAATCCTTGTGGGGCTTCGTACCGCCTGGTTGGACCCCGGCTTGAGGTCGGGATAAGAGGGGGTATTTTTCATGGTCCGGCTTTGCATGCCCTCTCTTCATTTTCTGGCGGGTACTAAACAAGGCTCTCCAGGTACCTCTCGACTGCATATGCCGCCGTCGCCCCTTCGCCTACGGCCGTGGCAATCTGGCGTAGGATTTTGGATCGGATATCTCCAGCCGCAAACACCCCGGGCACGCAAGTTTGCATATTGTTGTCGGTCAGCACAAAGCCCGCTTCATCCAGATCCAACAATCCCTTTGCGAGTTCGTTGTTGGGGCTATTCCCCACGAAGATGAATACGCCGTTGACAGGAAGGAAGGTTCTCTCACCGGTTTTGACATCCTTGAGATCCAAACCTTGCACAGCGGTTTGCCCGACAATTCTTTCTGCTATGGCACCAAGAATAAAGTGAATCTTGTCCTCGGCCATGGCCCGTTCCTGAAGCAGCTTTATGGCCCGAAGTTCCTTCCTGCGGTGGATCAAATGGA
>CAYVUX010000144.1:0-3130 GCA_964455075.1 uncultured Desulfobacteraceae bacterium
CGGATCGCGGCCTGTCCCGGACTCCGATCCGGGATCCGGGATGACGAATTGCGACCCCGCCTCATCCGGCAGAATTCCAGCTTCTTGCCGATAGCGATTTCGATTTCGTTTGTCTGATTTAATCCCATTAGGAGCTCGTCACTCCCGGTTTTCCATATCGGCATAGGGATTCGGGCGAATGTCGGGAGGGCGAAGATAAAGGGGGGAGAGGGTCCGAACCTCGTCAAGGTCGCCGGCCAGAAAACGTTCGAGGCCTCTTGCGCCCACCAGGGAGGCCCTCAGCCCCCAAAACGATGGGGGTGCAAGAACCATATCCGGTCCCAGGATATTTCGGAGGAGGACGGCTTGGGCCGGGTAGTCGCTTCCCACAAAGAGCGTTGGTGCATCAAAAAAGCCGGGGAAGTCCTCGAGCCGGAGGGAGAGGTCGTCCGTGCTTCGGACGAGGCCTTTGCCGCCGTCAAAAACAAACCGTGCTGTGAAGAACGCCCCTCTTCTGGAAGGCAGGACGGCCGCCACGGGGAGCGAGGAATCCCGCATGCTCCATGCAAGGGCCTCGAGGCTTGGAATTCCCACGACCGGAATCCCCAGGGCGTGGCTGAAGCCCTTGACCACGGCGAGCCCAACCCGAAGACCCGTAAAGCTTCCCGGTCCGATGGCGACCGCGAGGGCGTCGAGGTCGTCCATGGTGAGATTCGTGGATTTCAAAAGAAAACGGAGAGCCGGGAGGAGGTCCCCGAAATGCCGTTTGCCTCTGGAAGCAAATATCTCCGCATGGACGGAACCTTC
Source organism: uncultured Desulfobacteraceae bacterium (assembly GCA_964455075.1). GTDB lineage: Bacteria > Desulfobacterota > DSM-4660 > Desulfatiglandales > Desulfatiglandaceae > CAYVUX01. The sequence continues at coordinate 787 of CAYVUX010000144.1, forward strand.
CAGGTCCATGAGCGCAATGCCGAACTGCGGCGTCGACGTGTTGATGGCCAGTATCACGTTGTCTTCCTGAAATGCCACCGGAGTTCTTGATACCGCCGCGGGTGGTTCTCCGGCTCTCCGGGCTACTCCAGCAACCGGGTGATGTCATTGTAAATAACCACCGCCATGAGCGTCACAAGAAGGAAAAGACCTACTCGTTGGGCCATTTCTCTTTTTTTGATGCTGAGGGGCTTCCCGATGATCAATTCGATCAAAAGAAAGATGAGTACACCGCCGTCAAGGACGGGCACCGGCAGCAGGTTCAGGATGAACAAATTGATGCTGATTACAGCCATGAAAGGGAACAGGTACATCCAGTTTTCCTGAGCCAGTTGTCCCGTCATCTGCCCGATCAAAATGGGCCCTCCGAGAGTCTTTATGGGAACAATCCTCTGGAACAGCTTTACAATGGTCTGGCATGTGAGTACGGTGATGCGCCAGGTTTCGGAAAAGGCCTCTGCTACCGCCTTTCCGGGGCTCAGATCCATGCGTTCAAACCTGCCCGAAGCCACGATCCCGATCAGCGCAGACTGAACGTCCTCCCCAAAAATATTCTTTATCGTAGTGACCTCGGGTATCACCGTGATGGTCCGGAGGCGCCCCCCCCTCTCTACCGTCACTGCGAGCGGCTCGCCGCCCTTTCCCTTGACGGTGTCCCGGATTTCCGGCCATGTCTCTACCGGCGTTCCGCCCACAGAGACAATGAGGTCGTTTTTCTGAAGGCCGGCCTTTTCAGCCGGTGAACCCTCCCTCACCTGCCCGACCTCCGGGACCATGATGTGCTTGCCTCCGATCAGGAAAAAAAAGACAAAGATCAGCAGGGCCAAAAGGAGGTTGAAAACCGGTCCTGCGCCCACAATGGCCATCCGTTTGAGCACATGCTGATGATTGTAGGCTCGTTTCTTCTCTTCCGCGGGCAGGGGTTTCTCGTCTTCCTCCGAGTTTTCTCCGAGCATCTTCACGAATCCCCCCAGGGGAACCGAGCGGATGGAGTATTCCGTGTCTCCCACCTGCTTCTTGGCAAGGGGGGGACCGAATCCCAGAGCGAATTTGAGCACCTTTACGTTGAAAGCCTTGGCCAAAAGGAAGTGGCCCAGTTCATGAAAGAAAATCAAAATGCCGAGGACGAAAATGAATGGCAGAATATAATAGATAAAAAAGTTCATATGCCTTTTTCTCGGATGTTGTGGTTTCGTTTGGCTGCAGGACCGGACGGGAATTCCCGCCCGGGGTCCGCGCCCCCGTCGGATTTTTCCGATCTTCCACGGCGGCGATTTCTCTGTATATTCTCAAGATAGGGGAAGAAGCGCCCTTGTGCAAGGGTCTTCAACCCCTTTGCCGCGCAGCGGCATGGCGTTTGTCGTTGGGCGGCATCGCCCAAGGACAACAACCATCCCCATAATCCTGTTCATCAAGCGAGCGCAGCGAGCGGGCGGTTTCATATCCATACTCCAGGCCGTTTGGTTCCTCCGAAACGGAAATTAAATTGCAACCCAGGCATGGCCCCTTCCGCCGCAGGCGGATGGCGTTTGTTTCGAAGTCTCCCGATCAAGCAGGGCGTTTCCCCCGCAGCCGGTGGACCACGGAGCGGGCGGTTTGGCGAGCCCATCGGTCCGCCTCGATCACCGCCTCGATGCGCTGAACAGGAGCGGGGTCATGGGAGTGCATGGTCTGTTCAATGATTTCCGGGATATCCAGAAATCCGATTTGCTTCTTAAGAAAGCTTTCCACAGCGATCTCGTTGGCCCCATTCAGTACAACGGGCATGGTCCCCCCTGTTTCCATGGCCTGCAAGGCGAGCTTCAGACACCTGAACCGTTCAAAATCGGGTTTCTGAAAGGTCAGGGCTCCGATTTGCTCCAGGTCCAGGAAAGGAAGGCGATTTGGCAAATGACGCGGGGAGGAAAGGGCATAGGCGATCGGTATCGTCATGTCGGGGATCCCCAACTGGGCCAGGATGGATCCGTCCCGGTATTCCACCATGGAATGAATGACGCTTTGCGGGTGGATGAGGATCTCAATCTGATCGGTACGCAGCCCGAAAAGCCACTTGGCTTCGATGGCTTCCAGGCCCTTGTTCATCAGGGTTGCAGAATCGATAGTGACTTTGTCCCCCATGGCCCAGTTTGGGTGGTTCAACGCCTGTGAGCGGGACACCCGCCGCATGTCCTCGAGGGTCAGTTCACGAAAAGGCCCCCCCGAAGCGGTGAGGATCACTCTCCGGAGATCTTCCCTGGAGTGTCCCTGCATGGACTGCAGGATGGCGCTGTGTTCACTGTCTATGGGAAGGATGCACACCCCGCGT
>CAYVUX010000144.1:3140-7982 GCA_964455075.1 uncultured Desulfobacteraceae bacterium
CCTCCATTACGAGGCCGCCGGCCGTGACCATGGTTTCTTTGTTTGCCAGGGCCACCTGCTTGCCGGCCTTGACGGCCTCGTAAGTGGGCAGAAGACCCGCTGCACCCGTCATGGCGGAGATGACCGTATCGGCCTCGGCCGCCGTAGCAATTTCCACAAAGCCGGCGCTTCCGAAGCGCACACCGGGAGAATCGGAGCGGCCCATTCGCTTCTCGAGCTCCCGGGCGAGCCTTTCGTTCAGAACGCTCACAGCCAGCGGTCGAAATTCCCGAACCTGTTCGATTAGGAGGTCAATATTCCTGCCGGCGCCCAGGGCCACGATGCGATACCTTTCCGGATAGCTCTTGACCACCTTCAACGCATTGATGCCGATGGAACCGGTGGAACCCAGAAGAGAAATGGATTTCATATCAAATTCCGTAAACGGAAAGGTACGCGTAGAAAATGGGGATGCCGAATAAGAGGCCGTCCACCCGGTCCAGCAGCCCTCCGTGCCCGGGGAGGGCTTTCCCGGAGTCCTTAATACCACGGTTTCTTTTCAGCATGGACTCGACCAGGTCTCCAATCTGCCCGGCCGCGGAAAGGAAGACCGCCAGGAGAAGAATGGGGATGCCAACCTCTCGAACCGGAAAAATTCTCAGAAAGAGCGCGGCCACCAGCAAACTGCTCAGCAGCCCGCCTACGGCGCCTTCCCAGGTCTTGTTGGGGCTTAAGGCCTCGTAGAGTTTGTGTTTTCCCAGAGCCTTTCCCACATAGAAGGCTCCGGTGTCACTGGAGAAGATCACCAGCAAAATAAAGAAAACCCACGTTCTTCCTTCCGGGAAAAATAGATGGATATGGAACAGCATCAAGACGGGAAGCACCACATAGGCTCCCCCCAGGACGGCCCAGGCCGGCTCGGCCGTGCGCGCTTTCTCCGGAAACGGCCGGGTCAGCATGAAATACGCCATGGGAACCAGCGCCAGCAGCGCAATCAGGAAGGGCATGAGCAGGACCTGGCGCATGTAAACCGAAAAAAACATCGCCGCCGCGACGAGATGTGCGGCCCACCGGACGAAGCGGGGGAGGTCCGGAGCGACCATACGGTACAGCTCCTCCGCACCCAAAACCGCCAGGACAACCAACAGAAGCCCGAAAAGCCATGTCGGGGCAAAACCGATAAGAAAAACCAAGATGGGGAGGCCCACAATACCGGTGAGCCAGCGCTTCAGATGCATGGGCATTTTCTTCTAAGGCAGAAGGTCTGTGAATACCATTTTTGGTTTATACGGAGTTTGGCACCTTTTTGAATCCCGAGAGTTCTTAGACAGGAGGGAGTGTCCCGGTCAGACCTCACCAATTTTCTTCGCACCCTAAGGGCTCAGTCCCCATCCTGCGGGCGGGTCCCAGGCTGTCCCTATCCCGGCATTGGACTCTAATTTGACAGTGTGCGAAAAATCCGCTGAGCGTCATGCCGGACGGGCCAAGTCCCGTGAAACCGCGAGCCGGGATCCATAAGTAGACGATATGATGCCGTTTTCCTGGATTCCGGATCTCGCTTTGCTTCGCGTCGCTCGTCCGGAATGACGTTTTTTTTTCAAATTAGGGCGCAGTCTCTTTCGCCGGGGTCACGATGAATGAATCAGATCGCGTCCCTACAGGGGGCAGAGACAAAGCCCGTCCTTTTCCGCCGCAGGCGGATGGCGTTTTTTGCCTTTCAATCAGGAAAGGCAAAAAGAATCCTGTCAACCTTTTCTTGCCGGATTCCGATTTCAGCTTTGGGCTCAACCGGTAAATTCTCACTCTCCGGCCGTACCGAACCTCCGTTCCCTTCTTTGGTAATCCCGGATCGCGTTCATGTACTCTTCCCGTCCGAAATCAGGCCACAGGGTCGGGGTGATGTAGAGCTCCGTGTAGGCGAGTTGCCAGAGGAGGAAATTGCTGATCCGGAATTCCCCGCTCGTGCGGACAAGCAGGTCCGGGTCCGGCATCCCCGCGGTGTAAAGGGCGGCCGAGACATCCTCCTCCGAGATGCGGTGGATTCCCGGCCCTCTCTTGGCAAGGCCGCTCGCCAACTTATTGAAGGCGTCGCAAAGCTCTTGCCTGCCGCCGTAACTGAGGGCCAGTGTAAGCACCATATCCTTTTGAGAGGACGTCTTGTTCATCGTGTCGATGAGAACTTCTCTGGTGTCATCCGGCAGCTTTGTGAGCCTTCCCACGGCCTGAAGGCGGATGCCGTTTTCCAGCATTTCGGAAAGCTCGGATCTGAGAAAGCGTTTGAGCAGCTCCATGAGGGCCCGGACCTCATGTTTGGGGCGTTTCCAGTTCTCCTCGGAGAAGGAATACAGGGTCAACCAGGGGATCCCCATTTCCCGGTTGGTGCGGACCACAGTCCGGACGGCTTCGGCGCCCCTCTCATGGCCCATTACTCGCGTGAGCCCTCGCTGTTTTGCCCATCTTCCGTTTCCGTCCATGATGACGGCCACGTGGCGGGGCAGCTTTTCTGAGACAATTTCGGACATAAAGCCAAGAGGAGTATGGCGGCTCAATAAATTCGAGGCACAGTGTTGAATGCTCAGGAATGCGCGCCAGGCACATTCCGCTCTCTCCCGGGCGCGGAGCTCGAGGAAGCCTCCATGTGAACAGCGGGGAAGGGCTAAAACTCGATGATCTCCTTTTCCTTCTGTGCGGTGACTTCTTCGGTCTTCTTAATGAATTCGTCGGTGATTTTTTGCACCTCTTCCTGGGCTTTGAAGCTCTCGTCCTCCGAGACCTCCTTGCTGTTTTTCAACTCTTTGAACATCTCGTTGGCATCCCTTCGCGCGTTTCGAATCGAAACCTTGGTATCCTCCGACATCTTCTTCGCCAACTTCGCCAACTCTTTGCGTCTTTCCTCGGTCAGCGGCGGGATGGAAATCCGGATGATTTTCCCGTCGTTCATGGGAGTCAGTCCGAGTTCGGACTTGAGGATGCTCTTTTCGATGTTCTCGACGATAGAGGGATCCCACGGTTGAATCGTGATCAAGCGGCTTTCCGGAACGGAAATCGAAGCCACCTGCTCAATGGGCATCTGGGTCTCGTAGCAATCCACCTTGATGCCGTCCAGAAGGGCCGTAGAGGCCCTTCCGGTGCGGATTCTCTTGAAATCCCTCTGCAGCGCCTCCACCGCGTTGGTCATCTTTTCCCTCGCTTCGGAAAGGACTTCTTCCTTCATGACTCTTCCCCCGTAATCAGAGTGCCGATATCTTCTCCACAAACAATTCTCTTGATGTTGCCCTTTTCCCTGAGGTCAAACACGATGATGGGCAGACTCTGATCCATGGAAAGGGATACCGCGGTCAGATCCATCACCATAAGGGTCTTCTTCAGCACATCCTTGTACGTGAGCCTGGCCAGCCGTCTCGCGTCCGGGTATTTCCGGGGATCTTTTTCGTAAACCCCGTCCACCCTTGTGGCTTTCAGGAGCACTTGCGCATCGATTTCCACGGCCCTTAGGGCCGCGGCGGTGTCCGTGGTGAAATAAGGATTTCCGGTTCCCCCTCCAACCAGAACAATACGGTTCTTCTTCAGGTGATGGACGGCGTGCTCCCGGTCGTAAGGCTCGGCAATTTTCGTCATATCAATGGCGGTCATCACGCGGACGTGGGCATCGGCCTCTTTCAAGGCTTCTCCCAGGGCCATGGCGTTCATGATGGTCGCCAGCATTCCTATGTGGTCCGCCCTCACTCGGCTGAAACCGAACGAGGCGGCCTCGAGACCACGAAAGATGTTGCCCCCTCCAATGACCACGCCGATCTGGACGCCCATTTTCCAGACGGAAACGATCTCCGAAGCGATCCGCTTGAGTACGGCGGGATCGATCCCGAAGGACTTTTCGCCCATCAGGACCTCTCCACTCAGTTTTAGCAGAATGCGGCGATAAACGGGGTCACCCTCACGCATCATCCTCCCCGAGTTGGTATCGAGCAAACCGTCGAACAACGATATTCTCTCCCGTCTTGGCCATCATCTCGTGCAAGAGGTCCTGGATGGTGATGTCGGTGTTCTTGACGAAAGGCTGCTCCAGCAGGCAGGCCTCAGAGTAGAACTTGTTGAGCTTTCCCTCAACGATCTTTTCTATGACTTTTTCCGGCTTTCCGGAGTCGGCTGCCTGGGTGGCGTAAATCTCCTTTTCTCTTTCCACCACCTTGGGGGGCAGGCTTTCCCGGTCTACAGCGAGGGGGCCGGTGGCGGCGATCTGCATGGCCAGGTCCTTGACAAATGTCGAAAATTCGGTGGATTTTCCGGTGAAGTCGGTCTCACAGTTCACTTCGAGCAGGACGCCGATTTTTCCCCCGGCATGGATGTAGGCCTGCACCTGACCCTCCGAGGTGCTGCGGCCTCCGCGTTTCTGGGCCGTTGCGATTCCCTTCTTTCTCAGGTAATCCACGGCCTTTTCCATATCCCCTTCGGTCTCCGTCAGGGCCGCCTTGCAGTCCATGATACCGACACCGGTTTTCTCTCTCAATTCCTTGATCAATGATGTCGAAACAGCCAATTTCGCTCTCCTTCATGACTAACATTTTTGTGTTTCAGCGTTACCGTTCAGCGATTGCCCAGCGGACCGGCAGATACATTCTTTCGTGATGACCGGCCCGCCCAGGCGTCCCATTTCCCTTCCGGACGGGTACTTCGGTGGTGACCGATTCTGCTTGTCCGGTCAGCTTTCCGGATTGGGCTCCCGGGAGGCAGGTTCCTCGGTCTGAGGCGGTTCTTCCTTCTTGGGAATAACGATGACCTCGGGGCCTTCCCTTTCCTCTTCCCGGGCTTCGGCCGGTGGAACGGCCTCAGCCGCCTGTTCCTGTTCCTTCTGCATTTCGGCCT
>CAYVUX010000145.1:0-7899 GCA_964455075.1 uncultured Desulfobacteraceae bacterium
CCGCTGAAGTCGGCCACCGATTCCGCTCCATTCCGGCCGGCTGTTCCGGGGGATTCCGGTGTGGGAAATCGAAAGGTATGAGAAAGAGTTGGAGCGAGAGACGGATGAGGTGTGACGGCTCGGTCCCGGTTTAAAAAAACTGTCATTCCATAATTGAGAGTAATGAAATAGGGATAAATCCAAACTATCCCTTGACTCCAGTTTGAAAATATGCTTATTTGATAAGCATGTCTAACGAAAAGAAGTCAAAAATAAACTGCCTCGTCAGTCAGTGGCCAAGGGGCACTCCTGCTGCCGCGTCCTACTTGAATACAAAGGGATTCAGCCATGATCTCCTTACCCAATATAAAAAGAGCGGTTGGATCCAGTCCTTCCGAAGAGGCGCTTACGTTCTGAGCGGTGATCGTGTAGAATGGCCCGGAGCTGTCTATACCCTTCAAAAGCAACTCGGCCTGAATGTGCACCCCGGGGGAAAAACCGCCCTCGAACTGAAGGGATACGGCCATTACCTCCCTGCCGGCAAGAGAACGGTATTCCTTTACGCAACGCAGGGTCTGGTCTTGCCCACCTGGTTCAAAGGGGAACGGTTAGGAGTGGAAATCTTCCTGGTTCGGACCAATCTATTCCGCGAAGCTTCGGAACGGGGGTTCTCGGAAGTGAAGGAAAAGGAGTTCACCTTTAAGATATCCGCACCGGAACGGGCCGCCATGGAGATGCTTCACCTGGTGCCGGGGAGCGTCGGGTTTGATGAGGCCCTCCGGATCATGGAAAACCTTGCGACCCTCCAATCGGAGATGGTTCAAGAGATGCTGGGCGCATGCCGGTCCGTCAAAGTCAAGAGAGTATTTCTGGCCATGGCTGAGAGGCATTGCCATCCATGGGTGTCTGAACTGGACCTCTCGCTGGTCAATCTCGGAAAGGGCAAGCGAATGATTGTCCCAGGGGGACGTTACGAGAAAAAATATCAGATAACAGTCCCTTCAGACAGTTATGAACAGACTGTGGAATGAGGGATACCGTTTTTTTCAAACAGGCGGAACTGCTTCTCAGAATCCTGCCGCTGATACACAAAGAAGAAGTCTTTGTCTTGAAGGGAGGCACAGCAATCAATTTTTTCGTGCAAAATCTCCCTCGGTTATCTGTGGACATCGATCTGACCTATCTGCCCTTGCTGAGAGATTATCTGGGCGTTTGATATCCCATCTCCTCTTCCTTTTCCCCTTCCTTCTCATTCCTGTTCAGCAGGCCCTCCGCCTCCTTCCGGATTTCGTCCCGGAGGAATTCCGGTTCGAGGACCAGGGCATGGGAGCGCCAACGCATGATCCAGTATCCAATTTCGTCGGTCCCTTCAATGGCATTCTTGCCTTCCACTCAATACATTCGTCATTTTCTCAGAAAACATTTCAAAAAATTTTTTTGCTCGTGACCGGATCTGTCAAAACTCCATGGTAAAATTTATAGGACGAATGCATGATTGCATAGGAAGGTGGTAATTCATGTTTACCATCAAGCTGCGCCCTCCCCTCCCTGGGAAAGAGTGCGGTTTGCGGTCTTCCAACCGCCCGTTTGGGCTTGATATTTATGGGTGTTTTTGATAAGTTTGCATCAATTTTCTTAATGTGTTGCATCCAGTGTCCTATGGCTTGTAGATGAAACATTGTTTTTTTTCTATACGATTGATCCATAAGCCTTCGCAATAAGGACGGATTGATGAAACAAATCGTTATCGAGAACCCGGTGATCAACACCCCCTTCGAAGAGCCCCGGAGGCATTTCCGTTTCACGGAAGATGGCATCACCAATGAGATCGTCGAATCCCGCCGCATCAGCTCCTATTTCATTCCGGTCCCCAGACCCAGAAAAAAGGGAAGGCAACAGCAGCTCCCCTTCTCAACCGAATGGACCGAGGACCGGCTCCAGGAAAATGAGTTTATCAACCAGGTACGTGGTCGCGTAGCCAAATGGCGTCGTGGCGGGTACATGGGAATCACGAGGACTACCTCCCGTCTGCTGGAATACTGGCAGCGACCGGACCGGGAATTACGGCTCTTCTTCTGCCAGGTAGAGGCCCTGGAGACCCTCATCTACATTACAGAGGCGGCCAAAAAGTATGGGGATGCATGGATCGAAAACGAGTTACGAAAGGCCAACGAGGATTCCAACCCCTTGCTCTTTCGTATCGCCTGCAAGATGGCGACAGGTAGCGGAAAAACAGTTGTCATGGCCATGCTCATCGCCTGGCATGTGCTGAACAAAAATGCCAACCGGCAGGATGCCCGTTTCTCGGATACTTTTCTCATTGTAACCCCCGGTATTACAATCCGCGATCGCTTGAGGGTCCTCCTGCCAAACGATTCCCAAAATTACTATAAGAAGATGGACGTCGTCCCTCCCGATTTGAGGGCACTGATGGGTGCAGCCAAGATCATCGTCACCAATTTTCATGCCTTTAAGCTCAAGGAGCGAAACAGCGCAGGCAGGCTCACAAAGCATATCCTGTCTCAGGACGGGCAAAGCCCCTTCACAGAGACCCCTGCCCAAATGGTCCGTCGAGTGTGCAGGGATCTGGGAAACAAGAAGAACATCGTAGTGATCAATGATGAGGCCCACCATTGCTATCGTCGAAGACCGGAAGGCTCGGATGAAAAACTCAAAGGTGATGAAAGGGTGGAAGCCCAAAAACGCGAAGAGGCCGCCCGAATCTGGATATCAGGACTCGAGGCAGTCAAAGAGAAGCTCGGCATCAAGACCATCTATGACCTCTCTGCAACGCCCTTTTTCCTGCGAGGATCAGGCTATCCCGAGGGGACCCTTTTCCCCTGGGTGGTTTCGGATTTTTCGCTGATTGATGCTATTGAGTGCGGCATCGTCAAGGTCCCTCGCGTGCCCATCGCCGACGATTCCGTGACAGGAGAGCAGCCCACTTACCGTGATCTCTGGCCCCGTATCCGTGACCATCTTCCCAAAAAGGGGAGAAAAACCAAGGCGGTTACCGGCGAACCGAAACTCCCGGTTTCGTTGGAAGGGGCGCTAAAAAGCCTCTATGACAACTATGAAAGGTATTATCGCCTGTGGGAACAGAATACCGAAGCCCGGGCAAAAGGGTTGACACCGCCCGTATTCATTGTGGTCTGTAACAACACCAACGTGTCAAAGCTGGTTTATGATTATGTGGCGGGATGGGAAAAGACGCTGCAGGACGGGTCGACCGTCATCGTTCCGGGCAAGATGCCCGTGTTCCGCAATGAGCAGGACGGCATGTGGAACCAGAGGCCGAATACTATTCTGATCGACAGTGAACAACTCGAGTCCGGGGAGGCCATGAGCCCCGGATTCAAGAAGATTGCCGTGCGAGAGATCGAAGAATTCAAGGCTGAATATCGGGCTCGTTTTCCTGGACGGGAGGTGGAGAAACTGACAGACGAAGACCTCCTCCGCGAGGTGATGAATACGGTGGGGAAACCCGGGAAACTGGGCGAGCAGATCAAATGCGTGGTCTCTGTTTCCATGCTCACAGAAGGATGGGATGCCAATACCGTCACCCATATCCTGGGCGTCAGGGCCTTTGGCACCCAGCTCCTATGCGAGCAGGTGGTGGGTCGGGGGCTCCGCAGAATGGGCTATACCGCCGAAACCCAGCGCCTTGAAGTCAGCGGGAAGACCATTGAGTTCGAGGGCTTCCCGGTGGAGTATGCAGAGGTCTATGGCGTGCCCTTTTCATTCATCCCTTGCGCGGGTTCTGTAGCGGAGCCCAAACCTGGCCGGGAGGTCACCAAGGTGCGAGCCCTGGAGAACCGCATCTCTCTGGAGATCACCTTTCCGCGGCTCTTGGGGTACCGCTATGAGTTCGGTAGTGAAAAGCTCTCCGCCCATTTCACGGAGGAGTCAAAGCTGGTACTTTCTACAGAAGACCTCCCCACGAAGACGGAAAACGCCCCCATTGTGGGCGAATCGACAATCTTGACCCTGGATGAGCTGAAAAGCCGGCGGATGCAGGAAGTGGCCTTCCTGCTGGCAAAACTGACCCTGGACAAGTACTTTCGTGATGACGAGGACAATGCCAAGCCATGGCTTTTCCCTCAGCTTCTATCCGTCACAAAACAATGGCTGAATGGGTGTGTCGTGCTGAAGGACAACGTCTTTCCCCAGCTCCTTCTTTTGGTCCAGTTCGCGCATAATGCTGCTGACCGGATCTATCGATCCATCATTGCAGCGGAATCAGGGGAAAAGACCATCAAGCCCATCCTCTACCCCTATGATACCACCGGCTCCACCCGCTACGTGGATTTTGACACGACCCGACCCACGTATAAAACCTCACCGTATAAGTGTCACATCTCTCATGTAGTGGCGGATACCGGAACATGGGAGCAGAAGATGGCAGAGAGTCTGGAGGGGATGGAAGAAGTCTGCGCCTATGTCAAGAATCACAATCTCGGCTTTAATGTCCCTTACACAACAGATGGGCTGGAAAGAGATTATTATCCGGATTTCCTCGTTCGCCTGGACGATGGCTCTGGCCTGGACGACCCCTTGAACCTGATTATTGAGGTGACCGGTGAGAAAAGGAAAGACAAGGAAGAAAAAGTGGCGACAGCCAAGCTCCTGTGGGTCCCTGCGGTCAATAACCACGGCGGATTCGGCCGTTGGGCCTTCCTTGAGATCACTGACCCGTGGGATGCCAAGAACATCATACGCGCCTGGCTTAAGGATCGCCATGATACACGGATCAAGGAGAGTTGAGCATGGCAAGGAAGAATAAGGCAAGTAAGACAACGCCTGTGGAGAGTGTCAAACACAAAGACAAGCGAGCCAATATCCCCACAGAGGAGCTACGCGACTTTGTGAAAGAAGACGAGACTCATCCCAAAACAATTTTTTATCCGCGTGACCCCTCCCTGGACCCCCAGCTTGTCTGGAAAGGGAAAGACGAGCAAGATCGGGAAGACCTGGCCGTTCCCGCCCTCCCTGTCTACATCCAGGAAAAGATACACCCGCAGGCTATTATTGAAGACCTGCGGCGAATGAAAGGGAAAAAGGAGCAGGTCCAGTTCGGTCTATTTGCCGACTTCAACGGCCTGGATTTCGAGCAGATGATAGACTTTTACCAGCACGAGGCCAACTGGGCCAACCGGATGATCCTGGGCGATTCCCTCCATGTGATGACATCCCTGGCCGAGAAGGAGGGTCTGAAAGGGAATGTCCAGATGATTTATATCGATCCACCTTACGGCATCAAATTCGGCTCCAACTGGCAGATCTCAACGAGGAAACGAGATGTCAAGGATGGGAAGGCGGAGGATGTCACCCGTCAGCCGGAACAGATCAGGGCATTCAGGGACACCTGGAAGATGGGGATTCATTCCTATCTGAGCTATCTGAGGGATCGTCTGGTCATAGCGAGGGAGCTTTTGACCGAGACCGGGAGTGTGTTCGTCCAGATGAATTCAGAAAATAGCCATTTGATTACTTGCTTGATGGATGAGGTATTTGGAAGCGAAAATTTCGTGGCTAACATAGTGTTCAGAAAGAAGAGCCTTCCACTTGGTGCGAAATTACTTGAAACTATGCATGACCATATCCTCTTCTATGCTAAAGACAAGGACCAGGTTAAATACAGAAAGCTTTTTGAAGAGAATGATGTATCACAGATTTCTTCCCACGGACCCTATGCTTTGTTTCCAGATGGGTCGTGGTCGAAAATTCCGATTTCTGACTTCAGGAGCAGTCTACACGCTAAAGGGACAAAATATTACCGTTTATTCTCCTTGATAGCTCCATCGTACAGCCAGCAAACAGATTTTGACTATGAATTTCAAGGTAAAACCTATCCCCCGCCAAGCAAAGGCGCATGGATCGTGGAAAGACGCAAACTTGATCTTCTATCGTCAATCGAAAGACTTCAACCAGAAGGGGAGAGTTTAAGCTATAGGCTTATGTATGACGATTTTCCCTATAAGAAAATAACCAATTTTTGGCTTACTACCCCTATATCATATGAAAAAATATTTGTGGTTCAAACGAGCCCGGGAATTATAGAACGCTGTCTACTCATGACCACCGACCCAGGGGATCTTGTACTTGACCCCACCTGCGGGAGCGGGACCACGGCCTATGTAGCGGAGCAGTGGGGAAGGCGATGGATTACCATCGATACCTCGCGTGTGGCCCTGGCCCTGGCTCGAACGCGGATCATGTCGGCTAGGTATCCTTATTATCTGCTGGCGGATTCAGCGGAGGGGATCAAGAAAGAAGCCGAGATCACAGGCAAAATTCCCCCTGACTACAAGACCCAGAACGACATCAAGAAGGGCTTTGTTTACAAACGTGTCCCTCACATCACCCTGAAGTCCATTGCCAACAATCCTGAAATAGACACGATCCATGCCAGGTGGCAGGAGAAGATGGAGCCGATCCGGGCAAAGCTGAACAAGTCCCTAAAAACGTCATGGGAAGAGTGGGAGATCCCAAGGGAGGCTGGAGAGAAATGGCCCAAGGAGGCCGTGAAGCTACACCAGGAATGGTGGGATCTTCGTAGGAAAAGGCAGGAGGAGATAGACCGGTCCATTGCCCGCAACGCCGACCAGGAGGTTCTTTACGACCAGCCCTACGAAGATAAGAAGCGGATTCGGGTGGCAGGGCCGTTCACCGTGGAAAGCCTCTCCCCTCACCGTGTCTTGTCCGCGGCTGAGGAAATGCCTGTTTCAGAAAGGGAAGGTCGAAAGGCGCCCGGCGCAGGCCAGTTTGAAACCATGATCCTCGATAATCTCAAAAAGGCCGGGGTCCAAAACACGGTCAAGAACGAGCGACTCCAATTCGAGCGGCTGGAACCCTATGCCGGGACCTGGGTTCAGGGGGAAGGCGAGTACACCGAAAAGGACGGCGCCATTCGCAGGGTGGCGGTTTCAATCGGACCCGAACACGGAACCGTTGGTCCTGAACTGGTTAAGGAGGCGGCCAAAGAAGCAGTAAAAGGGGTGGGTTATGATCTCCTGATCGTATGCGGCTTTGCCTTTGACCCGCATGTATCGGAGGAAGCGAAGCGATATGGCCAGCTTACCGTGCTCCCCACACGCATGAATGCCGATCTGACAATGGGGGACGAACTCCTCAAAAAGACCGGAGCCGGAAATCTCTTCATGGTCTTTGGGGAGCCCGATCTTCAAATCAAAAAAGCGAAAAAAGGCCAGATCACTGTTGAGGTGAAAGGAGTGGATATCTATGACCCGACAACCGGAGAAATTCGAAGCCATTCTACCGATGATATAGCCTGCTGGTTCATTGATACGGATTACAACGAAGAGAGCTTCTTTGTCCGTCATGCCTACTTTACCGGTTCGAATAAGCCCTATGACAAATTAAAGTGGGCTTTGCAGGCGGAAATTGACGAGGAGGCCTGGTCATCGCTTTACACGACAAAGAGCCGACCTTTCGATCCTCCCACAACAGGAAAAATCGCCGTCAAGGTCATCAACCATTATGGTGATGAAATTCTCAAGGTTTATGGTGTCAATAATTGAGCAAACAGTTTCTGAAATATGAAAGAGGTTTAGAGCGCTGAAAGAAATGCATAAAGCATGTTTGTGATGGTGTGTGCAAAGGACACTGAGACCTTTCATTTTTTCAGCACAGGTTCGTCATCGTTTTTCGGGTGCCAGAGTATGGGGTTCTTCTGAAGTTTGGATACCGCTTAGAATATAGATCGTTTTTTAAGAGGGCGAATAATCCGGCTTTCCGGTCTTTTTTTTTCGGATTCCGGGTTTGAGACTGGGTCGCAATCTGAAAAAACGTCATCCTGGACGACCGGCGTGAGGCAAGGAAGATCCGTAATCCAGGAAAATGCATCATATCGTGGACTTCTGGATCCCGGCTCGCGCCCCGTTTCACGGGACTTGGCCG
>CAYVUX010000146.1:0-7880 GCA_964455075.1 uncultured Desulfobacteraceae bacterium
CTTTTCTTCATACTGTATAGATGAATCATAATGATGACATTTCGAATATCATCGAATTCAAATCTCGGGCCGGAATACCATGACCTCAGTTGGGGCTCATTAAAAAAAAGCCATGATTTCAAACGCATCGGAACATAATGAGCATATAACAAATAGTCAATAATAAACAATGACTCTGTTGGAATGAAAATGTCCGAGTGTGCATCAAGCAATATTCGCAAGTAGCTTGTTCCCGAACGACAGCATCCCGCAATAATAATCGGGCTAAGTCTACTGTGCTTAGGGTAACGATTTATTTTGCATGAGTTATTCATGGTAACCTGGTTCCAGCAAAAAATCATCTGAATTAAATTACTCGGATGCGGCGACTACTGCTTTGAGCCAGATTATTGGTTCGGTGAGAGGAAATTTCTAAAATACGCAAGCAGTAGAAGCGTAATCGTATTACAGCACTAAAGCACTAATAGCGGGTTAGGGATTTCCTGTGGCAAAAATATATACTATTTCAAAGACTTGTTGTAATCCATATCGAACCACATTCCGAAAAAAAGGGTCTGGAGCCCGCTGATCAGCGAGAATACGAGCGCCATGGCGTTGATGTCCGGGATATCGCCTCTTTCAGCCCACACATAGAACAGACGAAATGTAAGCGGGATGCTGGCCAGGAGAAGAATAAAAGAGAGTAGATAGAAGAAAATAAGAGGATGGAAATCCTTGATAACGTACTTGAAAAAGAGCCTTTGCCAAAACCCCTTGAAAAGCAGCCACGACATCTTCGGAATAACCTGCATCAGCTTGATCCCGGATTTCTCCCCAACATTGTAAACCGGTCTTATGTGTACGTCCCTCACGCGGAAGTCATGCTGATTCAGTTTGATCAGGAGGTCATTGGGCATGCCGTATCTCTTGTAGATGTTGTCCAGATCAAGCCTTTCGAGAGCCAGGAGGGATATGGCCGTGTACCCACTCTGGGAGTCCGCAATGTGCCAGTACCCGGACGCCATTTTGGTCATCAAAGAGAGCAGAGAATTTCCAAGGTACCTATAGTGGGGGATCATCTGCCAGGCATCGCCGTAGAAAAGGCGGTTCCCTTTTGAATAGTCGGCATCGTTTTCCGCCACGGGCTCAACAATTCGGGGGAGGTCCACGGGGTCCATCTGCGCATCTCCGGCCATCACGACCGTCACCTCCATCTCCGAATCCCGCGCCCTCTTATAGCCGCTCACAATGGCTCCCCCGACGCCCTGGTTTTCCTTGTGTTCTATCAGGGTGATTCTGGGATCACTCTGAGAGACGCCGCGAACAATCTCAGCGGTACGGTCGGTGCTGGCGTCATTGACCACAATCACCGAGTCCACCCAATCCGGAATGTCCTTCAACGTCTTTTCAATAAGACCTTCTTCATTATGGGCAGGTACCACAACACAGACCGACTTGTCTTTGTACATTCCGGATTCCTCTAGCAGGGTGTCATGAAATTTCTTCGAAAATCCGATCTTGGGGGTTCATCCGAGCAAAGCAACTTCAAAGTCCTTGATGTGTTTCTCGAAAAATCCTTTCACCGAACTCCAGGCCCACTCTTTTCCCTCCATGATCAGGCCGGGCTCCGGTTCTTCGTCAGCATCTTCAAAATAAACGAGACTCTTCAACACATGATAAAGATTGATGTCCGTTTCAGAAAACCTCCGCTTGAACATCCGGCAAGCATGATCTATGCTTGCCTTTAGAACGATTCCGGCATACAAATCATAAAAGTCTTTCTTGCTCCCTCTCTGGGAAATATTCTTGAATTTCTCCGCAATGATATCCTCCCAGGAGGCGATTTCAATCCCACGCCACGGATGACAAGGAAAAACCAGGGGAAGGGCGTAAAACAAAAAGGATATCCTCACCCCGTCCTTGAGCGCATGTAGCGTCCCTTTCCGTATTATAGAGGTCTCATCAGGGTTCAGGTTGTTTCGGAGTTCTTCCGCATCAAAACCTGCCTCGGAGAAGAAATCCAGATCACGGGATACTCTGTGGCCGAGCTGTAGGGCCAAACCCGTACCGCCTGCAAGATAAAAACCCCTCACCCGATCCGATATGGCCTCTGTTAACGTAATAACGCCGGCAGGGGCTGCTTGTTCAAAAAAGTCATTCGTTCCCATGTTCCAAGCCGAAGTATACCTGCCAGAACCTTCTTGTTATGGGCAGAAGCCCTCTCCTATTCCTTACTACTTCAATAATTGCTTCATCTGAGTACAGGCGTCGGACCTTCTTCAGCTCTTTTTCGTTGCCGAAATCCAGTACTCGAGCAATGATAAAGTTCCGATGTTTGTGAACGTCCACTCCGGAAACATCCCAGAAGAGGCTCGGCTCGAACACATCTCTGGCATTTCTTGTTTCTTTATTCAACCGCTCATTCAAACCGGCACTCCACGATAAAGGACAATGTAGTTTTTTTCCATTTACAAGAATAAGTTTGCGGGATACCCCCGTTGTCAGAGTTCCGTGTCCAACATTTCCGGTGGCCTATTATTGATGCGTCCGCAAAAAGTCCGGATTTTCTTTTTTCGTCATTACCGGCGAATCAGACTATCTCGCAGTTCGTCATCCCGGCCAAGCCCCGTGAAAAGGGACGCGAGCCGGGATCCATAAGTTCACGATATGATGCCGTTTTCCTGGACTCTGGATCTCTCCTCGCTTCGCGTCACCCGTCCGGTGCTTGTTCGCGGGCAAGCCCGCTCCTACAGGATGGCCGGAGCGTCTTGTCTGCAGGAGCGCTGCCGGGCCAAAATCAGAATGCCACAATTTCTCCTTTCCCTTCAAAGACAAGTGGGTATGCAGTTTACTCAACCGACCACAACATCTAGAATGCTGTCACGGAAACGACAAGGCATCCCTTTCAGATGTCCATTCTCCTCAAACGTTCAAAGGCTCCGGTAAGTGGTTGAAAATACGGTTTTGACAGACTCACCTTCAAGGTTTATGGCTCAGCTATCTAAGGGCTGATGCAAAAGATATTGATTATTTTCTCGTCCGATAGAGAACACCTATAAGTAGCCGACACAACATATGGTATATGGTTGAGCAAACTGCATACCCACTTCAAAGACATAAGGATGCGAAAACCGGATGAACCATTTCTGTTTGGCAACCGTTAGGTATCAATTTTCCGGAAGAACCAGATTTGTTTAATTTTACAAAATTTTCGGCTTTCTTATCAAGTCTTACTTTAAACCGATTCAATAATGTGGGCAATTACGACTTATCGGCTCCGTCACCCACAGGGTTGACGGAAGGAAGAGACTCTGAGATAGTTTCCATCCTGCAAGGACCTTTTTTCCCAATCTCTCGGGAAATGCGGCCGGAACGCCAGGCACCGCCGGCGGATTTCCCCGGATTGTGCATCCGGAAGAGTGGAGACCATCTGCCGGGAACATCATCGAGGCAGGAGACATAATCATAATGCGCCTATTCAAACTCGAACCCGAAGCCCTTCTCTCTCCCCCCCGGCGGAACGCCTTTGCGTTCATGTCTCTTGCCGTGATTATCCTTGCCATCTATTCCAACAGCTTTGAGGCCTCCTGGCATTTTGATGACCAGAGTAACATACTGGAAAGGGATGCAATGCATCTCACAAAACTCAATTGGTCTCAAATAAAAAAGACCTTTTTCAACGAAGACGGGAATATTTACAGACCGGTTCCGTGCCTCAGCTTTGCACTGAACTACTATTTCGGAAAAACCCGTGTGTTTGGATACCACGTGGTGAATACCGCCGTTCACGTTATAACCTCTTTTTTTCTTTTCCTGTTTGTCTTCCACACATTGCGTCTTCCCTCCTTAAGGGAAAGATACGTGCAAGACGCCTATTTCATTGCGCTTCTCGCGGCGGTCCTGTGGGCCATCAACCCTGTGCAGACCCAGGCTGTCACCTACATTGTCCAGAGGATGGCGAGCATGGCGGCCATGTTCACCATTATGAGCATGTTTTTCTATCTCAAGGGGCGGATTTCCAAAGACCGAAGAAAGGCCGTTCTCCATTTTTCAGCCTGTGCGGTCTTCGGACTCATGGCGTTCGGTTCCAAGGAAAACGCGGCCATGCTTCCCTTCAGCCTGCTTCTCTTTGACCTCTTCCTCATCCAGGGGTTCTCGCGGAAAAACATCCTCCGATCTTTTTATATCTTTCTCCTCCTGATCATTGTCCCCCTTATTCTCATGATGGTTCTCAGAGGACCGGAGGTCCTCCACCGTATCCTGATCTCCGACTATGAGATCAGACGTCCTTTCACCATGACCGAACGGCTTTTGACCGAGCCCCGGATTGTCCTTTTTTATCTCTCCCTGCTTTTCTATCCCATGCCCTTCAGGCTCTCCATTGTACACGACATTGCCATCTCCCAAGGGCTCCTCCAGCCCATTTCCACCCTTCTCGCTATCCTGGGGATTTTCGCTATCGTGGGCATGTGCTTGCTCGGCGCCCGACGTTTCCCTCTTGTCTGCTACTGCATACTGTTCTTTTTTATGAATCACATTATTGAAGGATCCATCTTTGCACTCGAGCTCATCTTTGAGCATAGGAATTACCTTCCCAGCATGCTCCTCTTCGTCCCGGTGGCGATCCTGCTTGTCAAAGGCATCCGCTACTTTTCGTATAAGCTATTGATGCAGTGTTTCCTGGCGGGCTTTGCGGTCCTTTACGTTGTGGGGGTTGGACACAGCACATTCGCACGTAATTTCGTCTGGAGAGATGACGGCACCCTGTGGAGTGATGCCACAGAAAAGGCGTCGGGTCTTGTCAGGCCACATCTAAACCTGGGAAAGTACTTCTACGATCAACGGATGATGGATCAGGCATTGACGGAGTATATTAAGGCAGACAACAGCGAAATATTAAGCAGGAAAGTCGACAGGTATATCAATTATTACAATATCGGTCTTATCTATCATAAAAAAGCCGAATATCAACGGGCGCTCGTTTATTACAAAAAGTGTCTCCACGGCATCTCGAACCACGGAGACACATACAACAATATGGGTCTGATCTTCAGGGAACAGGGGAAACTCGAGCAGGCCACAAGGGCGATGAAAAAGGCCATCTTCCACGATCCCAATCACCTAGCGGCCCACAAGAACCTCGCCCTGATATACCTCAAGCAAGATCAATACAAAAAAGCCGCCTTCTGGCTCGAAAAGGCGCACAGGATCAACCCCTACGAAGTGGCCGTCCTCGGGGCATTGGGCTACACCTACAGGCTGATAGGTTCCTATGGGAAGGCCTATCTCTACTTACAGAGGGCCGCCGGGATAGAACCACACGACCCCAAGGTGCATCTCTACCTTGCGGAGCTCTATTTCAAGATGGGGATGAAAGCGCGCGTGGGAGGACAATTGATCCGATTCATAAAGCTTGCAAACGACGCGGATATTCGCGGGTACGTCCAGGGAACGGCGGGAAACGAGCATCAAGTTGCATTCATACAGCCTTTCAAGGGCCACGTTCTGGATCGGCTCGCCGAGATCTACGAGGGCAAAGCCGACCTCATTAGAAAGGGAATCGACCACATCCAGGAGAAGCGAGGTGAAGCGGACTCAGACACGGAAATGCGGACGGACGGGAAAGAGAAGGAAACCGCCGCACCTGGCGGGTTGTTCCCAGACCTTGCAGGACCGCCTCTTTGAATCCAGAACGGATTACAGAATTTGTAAGCCTCTGGGACAAAAAATGTAACTTCGCTCCTTTTCGGCGCTTCAGGTTTTGGTGCAGGTTTCAATTCGTGCAACCGGGACTTTTCATCCAAGGCTTTTCCCGGCAAGGTTCTTTGGTTTTGCGGCCGGCAAATTATTTATTTAACCTATTAGATTCGCTGCTTCTTTTTTTAAGGCACATGCACCGAAAGATAGTGGGGGCACAGCAGGGTCAAGCCTCGCCTTAGTACTTTCACAGACGGAAAGAGTTCTCGCCGTTGGGGAGCATTCTTGGCACATCTATTGCAGTATACTCAGGCACCAATTGTTGGGAACGAGGCTCCGGAACAGGGGACCCTCGCGAATCATCCTGCGGGGGCAATGAGACTTTGTGAAAATTGCACTGTTAAAGGGTAAGGAGGTGGTACCGGAAACAAAAGAAAGCACGAAGATTGGGCATGGACATTCATTTTTTTGTTTTCCCAAACAAGGAGGTAAGAGCAAATGCTGAGAACATTTAGAAGCAGGAATCCGGCAGGTTTTACATTGATTGAGTTGATGATCGTGATTGCGATTATCGGAATTCTCGCAGCGATAGCGATACCCCAATTCCTGACCTACAGGGTACGGGCCAATAACTCCAGCGCAGAGGCCTTCTGCAAGCAGATTGTCAACAACGAAACGGCCTTGAATTCGGATCTGGGCTGCTGGGGAATTTCAGATATTAGCGGGGTAAGCTTAACACAAGCTCCTGGCGGATCCGGCGTGGGAGATACGTTTGACGGATGGCAAGGCCACATGATTGCGGCGACTGCCAGCGTTACCGGTGCCATGATTACTGGAACATACACGGCTGCGGGAGGCGGAAACACGGCCATAAGTGGCGTAGGCATCTCTGTGCCCGACGGGCTGGACGGCATCGCCAGCACAACAAATGCCGGCAATCGCCTCAACATCGCCTATCAGGTCGTAACTGAGGCGGTAGAGGGGAACCGCGCATTCGGCATGGATTCCGAGCTCTCTGATGTCATGTACTTTGTCCAGAATGACACCTGGACAGGCTTGACCGGCATCGACGCTACCTTGCCGGCGGGCGGCGTCGATCAAACGGCCGTGGACTTTGAAGGAGCGTCTGGAGGCGGCTTGCCAACAGACGAATGGCGAGTGCTGAACTAGCAGGAACTCTCTCCGAGCAAATTCGCTCGGATCACGCGCCCGGCTTGCCTTGCATATCAAAACGGCGGCCGGGCGCAACCTTTTGCTACTGGACCGGCTTTCTCTCGATCTTCAGCGATCCTGCCGGGCAACGGCGGAAATGAAGCTTATTTCAAACAGAATGCCTCGCCGAAGCCTTGGATTCGATGAGCAAAATAAGACAGGCTGGGGCATTATCCGAAATATCGTTAATTCTCTTCGTTTTTGAGGATTGGGAGCGGAAGTCCGGTACTGCCCCGGATGGGAATTGCCTCAGTACACTCGTCTCTTTCCGGGTACCGTGGTTAGCCATGTCTTCGAGCACTCCACAAGCGCCCGAGCCGGGCTTTTCCCTGATTGAAGTGATGATCGTGATCGCCATCATAGGTATCATGGCCGCGATCGCAGTCCCGCAGTTCCTGACCTATAAGGTACGAGCCAACAACTCCGGCACCGAAGCCCTCTGCAAACAGATCGTCAACTCCGAATCCGCGTTGAACGCAGACTTGGGCTGCTGGGGGAGATCCGCTACAGAGAACCTGTTTACCCTGATTACCGCGCCGGGGGGGTCCGGTCGGGGGGAGCCTTTAACCGGGTGGGACGGGAGCATTGTCCCGGCCACACGATCCGTGACGGGTGCTCTGATTACCGGAAGCCATGTGAATCCAGCTGGAAGCGACACCCGGATCAGTGCAGTGGGATTCGCCGTTCCAC
Organism: uncultured Desulfobacteraceae bacterium; assembly: GCA_964455075.1. Classification (GTDB taxonomy): domain Bacteria; phylum Desulfobacterota; class DSM-4660; order Desulfatiglandales; family Desulfatiglandaceae; genus CAYVUX01. The sequence continues at coordinate 7,579 of CAYVUX010000146.1, forward strand.
GGGGACTTGATGCTGTGGCGAGCACCACGGGAGGGTTGCCCGGCGGCCTTCCTTTAAATGCTTCGTTTCAGATTATCACTCAGGCCTTGGACGGCAATCGGGCTTTTGGAGCCGACTCCGAATTGTCCGACGTCCTCTTCTACGTTCAAAATGACGCCTGGCAAGGGCTGACGGGGATTCGGGCCAATTCGCCCCGGATCTCTTCAACATCTGTGGATTTTCAAGGTCAGGACGGCGGCGGGGCTCCTACGGCCACCTGGCGTGTTCTTCAGTAGGAGGTGCAGGCGCTTCGGATCTTCCCC
>CAYVUX010000147.1:0-2205 GCA_964455075.1 uncultured Desulfobacteraceae bacterium
CCCGCAAAATCAAGCGCCCCGGTGTTGCCTATCCACCCGCCGACGGCCCACACCCAGTGGCAAAGCGGATTGTAGACCAGCGTGGCCCACAGGAGGGTGAACACGATAAATGCGCTAAATTTAACCCGCTCCGCAAAAGCGCCCGTAATGAGTGCGGGCGTGATCACGGCAAACATGCATTGAAAAATCATGAAGGCCAGATGGGGAACCGTGCTCCCGTAATCCGGACTCGGCTCCATGCCGACGCCCCCGAGCCCGAACCAATCGAGCCCTCCCACGATGCCGCCCACATCGGGGCCGAAGGACATGGAATATCCCCAGAGCACCCACTCGAGGGAAACCAGAGCGAGTACGGTGAAACTCTGCATAACCGTTCCCAGAACGTTCTTGCTCCGGGCCATCCCCCCGTAAAAGAGGGCGAGCCCCGGAGTCATGAGCATGACCATCGCTGCAGAGATTAAAACAAAAACGGTGTCGCCTGTGTTCATGGCCCGTTCCTCCTTTTCTTGCCTTTGTGTTTCTTCACATACCCTAGCAACAAGAATGCCGGAACGGGCCTCGGGGAGTTTATCATGAAAAATCAAATGGTTAAAGAATCTCCAGTGGCGTGGGGAGAGAACGGAGGGCTACAAATATGATGATTTTCAAACGATTTCCTACATAAATGTCATCTTTCCGGCCGCGAAAAATTTGCGGTCCGCCGATTCCTCCAAGAGCCGGCTTTCAAATGACGGATCGGGGCTGAACGGAGGGTCAGGAATGCACTGCCGCCTGCGCCGTCAGGAGAGTTGCTCGATGCGCCTCCGGGCCTCCTCCTTGTGCGCCTTGTCGTCCGAGTCCCCGATGGGCAGTTGAAGCGCTTTCCGGTACTGATCCATTGCCTGGCCATCCTTGCCCATCAGTTCGTAAGTAATTCCCAACTCGAGGTAATGATTCACATACCGGGGATTCAGCCCAATGGCCCGCTTCAGACAGATCACGGCACTCTCAAGAGACGCCTCCTCGGGTACTCCCCCAAGGAAAAGATCCGCGAACTTCTTCTCGATCCAGCTCAACGTCGCGACATTTCGATGCCACAGGGCGAGCACATGCCACGCAATGTCTTCATTCGGGTCCAGTTCGAGGGCCCGGTCCGCCTCCTCCTTGACTTCCTTGGAAAGCCTGACTTTCTCCTTCGCCCCTTCATCAAGCGCCACCCGGCCGAGGGAGATGCTCAGGTAAAGATGTCCCTTGGAGCCTTCCGGACGAATCTCCACCGCCTTTCGAGCCGCGGTATAGGCCTTTTTATAGTGCTCCCTCCTCTTTTCCCTGTCGTCCAACCCTTCCCCCACATCCACATACGCCCTGGCGAGCTTCCATGCCGCTTCATAGTTTTTCGGATCCCTTTCCAATGCATTTCGAAACTGTTCGAGCGCCGCCCTGTTGTCGAACTGCGCATAGGCTTCGTCGCCCTTTTGGAGCCAGCGAGAAGCCGACAAGGGCTCCGCCGCCGGAATAGAAGCTCCAAAAAGGAACGGAGCGGACACCAACAAGCAAATGAACCTTCGACAGCAATGCATCTGATCCTCCTTTCCGAATCCCACGCAAGGTCAATTTGGTCTCCCATTATGATATTCCGTCATGGAGGATCAAGAAGAAAGATTCTCACGAGCCCGCGCTATCCTCTTCTTTGACAGCGCTTTCGACACGCCCTCCCTCCGCGGAGATCCCGGAGCGGACTTTATGGCCCGGCATCGATTTTACCGAAAGCCCGGCACGGCTCCGCCTATGAGCGCGAAGGAGGTGGAAGACCTCAAAGAGCTCGGAATCAATTCCCGGGAGTTCCATCGAATGGATCGCCGCTCATTCATACGCATATACCGGCGGAAGGCCAAGGAAGCCCCCCCCCGACACCCGCGGAAACACGGAGGAGTTTCTGAGAGTGACAGAGGCCTATGAGCGGTTGTTGAGAAGAAAGAGTTAAGGGGGAGGAGGGGCGATGCTCCGCGGGATCGCTTCCAAAACGAGGCCGCCCCATCCTGCCAGATCGCTGCGGTGCACCGTGCGCAGGCCCTTGTTCCGGAAGAATCGTACCATTTCGTCTCCCCGCGAACTCCCGAATCCGGACACCACGGCCCTTCCCGGGGTCTTCAGGTGATGGAGGATCCGCCCTCCCGTCCGGAGGAGCGCTGCGCTCACCACATTGGCCATGATGAGCTCAAAACA
>CAYVUX010000147.1:2215-7753 GCA_964455075.1 uncultured Desulfobacteraceae bacterium
ATCCATCCACGACCTCCCAGGACCCTTTCCGGATTTCCAACCGATGAAAAAGGCCGTTAAGCTCCGCGTTCCTTCTGGCCGTGTCAGCCGCCTCCCCATCGAGCTCGACTCCCACGGCTTGGAGGGCTCCCATTCTGAGCGCCGCAATACCGAGGATGCCTGTTCCACAGCCGAAATCCAGCACCGTCCGAAATGCCTCTCTGCCCTGTTTCTCCGCTTCTTTGTGGAGCATTTCCAGGAACTCGAGACAAAGCCGGGTGGTGGGATGCTTCCCCGTCCCGAACGCATGGCTGGGATCAAGGACGATGGATGTGGATCCCCGGGCCGGTTTCCACCCCGGCTTCCAGGGAATGACCGTCAAAGAAGGAGTCGGCCGGAAAGGTTCCTCATACTCACCCGATTGAACGGACGGCTCGGAATAGGCGAGGTTTCGCACGCGCATCCGCACGGCATCATGAAGCGAGAGCTCCTTCTCCACCCTTCGGATGAGTCCTGAAATCCGCACCAGTTCGACGTCCAGGGCGGTCTCTCTTTCCTGAACGATGCGGAGGGCCTGCGGTCTCCCGGGCTCCAGGCGGTCTGGAGAAAAATGAACGGATGCGGACCCGCAGGATGCGGAAATCTCGCGGCAGAGCCTTGTCAGTGCAAGTCCCGGCCCCTCCAGCAAAATCTCAAAGGCTATTTTCCCCCTCCAAACATGTCCGATGTTTTCCTCATCGCGGGCGTCCGCAAACGCCAGGCCGCTCCCGGCCTTCCGGTCCCGAAAGAAGACCAAAGGGGTCATGCGGATTTCCCCTTGATTGAAATGCCCCAATTCCATTAGATTATAAAGTTTGACGACAAACGCAAACGGAAAAGGAGTTCTCCACCATGAAAATCGCGGTGAGCGGAAAGGGAGGAGTCGGAAAGACCACCTTCGCAGCTTTTCTGATCAAAGCCCTGGCCGATGAGGGGAATCGGGTCCTCGCCATAGACGCCGATCCCGACGCCAACCTGGCTCAGGCCCTTGGTGCGGACAACGCGGACGAAATCGTTCCCATCTCTCAAATGAAAGAGCTGATCGAGGAGCGCACCGACGCCAAGGTGGGTTCCATGGGGTCTTTTTTCAAGCTCAACCCCAAGGTGGACGACCTGCCGGAGAAGCTCTCCGTGGAATTGGACAACATCCGGCTCATGGTCATGGGCGGCGTGAAGAAGGGTGGGGCCGGCTGCATTTGCCCGGAGAGCACGCTGCTGAAGAATCTCGTTCGCCACATCGTCCTTGCACGGGATGAAGCGGTGGTCCTTGACATGGAGGCAGGCCTCGAACATCTGGGGCGGGGCACGGCCATGGCTGTTGACCGCCTCATTGTGGTGGTGGAACCGGGGAGGCGAAGCATAGAGACTGCGAACCAGGTGCGGCGGCTGGCCGGGGATATCGGGATTAAGAGGCTCAGCTTTGTGGGAAACAAAATCCGGTCTCAGAAGGACAAGGATTTCCTTTTAGAGCAAATGCCGGATTTCCCGTTTCTGGGATTTGTCCCTTATCAGGACAAAATCATCGAAGCGGACTTAAACGGCCGGCCCCCATATGAGACTGACGCCGACACGCTGGCCGCAGTCAAGGCCATGATCGGGGAGTTGAAGACGAGCTCCAACCAGGAGTCCGCCGCGCAATGACGCGCCGGCGGGCGGGAAATCACTCAAGGTCGAAAAGAATAAGGAGAATGCTTTATGGGGAAGAGAATTCACAATTTCAATGCGGGCCCGGCGGCCCTGCCATTGCCCGTGCTGGAGGAGGTTCAGAGTGAACTGCTGGACTTCCGGGGATCGGGGATGTCCGTACTTGAGGTAAGTCACCGATCCAAAGGATTTGATGACGTGATTAATGAGGCCGTGGAACGGACCAAGAGGTTGCTTGGCCTGGAAGACGATTTTTCGGTGCTCTTCATTCAGGGCGGGGCCAGCCTTCAGTTCTGCATGATTCCCATGAATCTGTCTCTGGAAGGAAAACCCGTGGATTACATCGATACGGGCACATGGTCCACAAAGGCCGTGAAGGAAGCAAAAATCCAGGGAAAGGACATACGGGTCATCGCTTCATCGGAGGACAAGAACTACTCCTATATCCCCAAAGACTTCAAGGGGAATCCGGACGCATCCTATCTCCACTTCACTTCCAACAACACCATCAAAGGAACGCAGTGGCAGACGTTTCCGGAAAGCGGGGATGTGCCCCTGGTATGCGACATGTCCTCGGACATCATGAGCCGGCCCTTTGACCCGAAACCCTTCGGGCTCATTTACGCCGGGGCGCAGAAAAACATCGGTCCCGCTGGCTCCGCGCTGGTTGTCATTCGAAAAGATATGCTGGAGCGGACCCCGGACAGCCTGCCCACCATGCTCAAGTACACGACGTTCACCGAGAAGAACTCCATGTTCAACACCCCCGCATGTTTCGTTGTCTATACGATCAATCTGGTGCTCAAGTGGCTGGAGGAGACGATCGGGGGCCTGGAGCGCATGGCCGAGATAAACCGGGAGAAGGGCTCCCTGCTCTACGGCTTCCTGGACAACTCGGACTTTTATCGGGGAACGGCGGAAAAGGACAGCCGCTCGTTGATGAACGTGACCTTTCGGCTTCCCAGCGAGGAGCTGGAGGCCCGGTTCGTGGCCGACGCGCTGGAGCAAGGGCTCGGGGGGCTCAAAGGGCACCGCTCGGTAGGCGGATGCCGCGCGTCCATCTACAACGCGACGGGAGTCGATACCGTCAAGGATCTCATCTCTTTCATGACGGATTTCGAAAAGAGGATGGGATAACCTGCCTGGAGACAGCAGTGTTCGAAGCTGCGGCGGGAAGTCTCCAAGAACCGGTCGAGGAACCGGACCGCGGGAGGCACGAATTTTGAGAAGAACCCGGATTGTGGAAATTCTTGTTTCAGACCGGATCGGAGATCGATTCACGGTCATGGGATGGGTCCGGACCCGCCGTGACAGCAAAGGCGGGTTCAGCTTCCTGGAGCTCAATGACGGATCCTGTTTAAGCAACTTGCAGGTGGTAGCCAACGGGGGGCTCCCGAATTACCAGGACGAAATCCTGAATATCCATACCGGGACCGCTCTTCGGGTGGAGGGCACGCTCAAGGCCTCCCCCGGCAAAGGACAGAAGGTGGAGCTTCAGGCGGATCATGTCCGCATTCTCGGCTGGGCGGATCCAAAGACCTATCCTCTCCAGAAAAAGCGCCACTCCTTCGAGTTCCTGAGGACGATCGCGCACCTCCGGCCTCGAACCAATACCTTTGGAGCGGTCGCAAGGATTCGGAACGCGGTGAGCTACGCCGTCCACATGTTCTTCCAGGAGAGGGGATTCATCTATCTCCACACCCCGATCATTACGGGAAGCGACTGCGAGGGCGCCGGGGAGATGTTCAAGGTCACCACGCTGGACTTGGAGGACCTCGCCAAGAACAAGGCGGACGCGGACCTTTCCAGAGACTTTTTCGGAGGCCCGGCGAGCCTCACAGTAAGCGGCCAGCTGGAAGCGGAGATCTACGCCCTGTCCATGGGAGACGTCTATACGTTCGGGCCCACATTCCGGGCGGAGAATTCCCATACGTCAAGACATCTGGCAGAGTTCTGGATGGTGGAGCCCGAAATGGCCTTCTGCGATCTTCAAGGAAATGCCGATCTGGCCGTAGAGTTTCTGAAATACATTTTCCGGTACGTGCTGGAACACTGCCGGGAGGACATGGCTTTTTTCGAGCGGTTCATCGATTCCAGCGTGGTGCGTACCCTGGAAGAACTGGCCCTCCAGGATTTTGAAATTGTTACCTATACGGAAGGCATTGACCTCCTGATCAAATCCGGGGAGAGCTTTGAATTCCCGGTGGCGTGGGGGCTTGATCTCCAATCCGAACATGAACGGTATCTGTGCGAAAAGGTGTTCAAAAAGCCCATCGTCATGATCGATTATCCAAAGGAAATCAAGGCTTTTTACATGAAGCTCAATGATGATGAGAAGACCGTTCGAGCCATGGATATCCTTGTACCGAGAATCGGAGAGATCGTTGGAGGCAGTCAGAGGGAGGACGATTATGACACGCTGTTCTCCAGGATTCAGGAATCCGGCCTGAATCCGGAAGACTACTGGTGGTACCTGGATCTCAGGAGATTCGGTTCGGTCGTCCATTCGGGCTTCGGCCTCGGATTCGAGCGACTCATCCAGTTCATCACCGGACTTTCCAATATCCGGGATGTCATCCCTTTCCCGAGGACCCCGGGCAGCGTGGAGTTCTGACGGCGGCCGCCGGCGAGGCGGAAGGTGGTCTTTGACCACAATGAAGTGCAAGCAGCTGTATTTTCTCGGGATTTGCTGTTTCCCGGAAACCGGATCCCCGGGCCTGCCGTTCTTGTGGAGGATTCCTCCACCATCGTCATACCGCCTTTCGCCTCTGCGGCGCTCGACGGCTACGGGAACGTGATCCTGGAGATGGCCCTTTAGAGAATACACGCCATGAAACCAAATCCGATCCTTCTCGAGGTCTTCAAAAACCGGTTCGCCTCCATCTCCGAGGAAATGGGGGTTACCCTGACGAGGACCGCCTTTTCTCCAAACATCAAGGAGCGGCGAGACCTTTCCTGCGTTCTTTACGTGATTCGCGCCCTTGTTCCCACGGACATTCCCACCAATGCAGGTTGCTCGAGACCCCTCAAGGTAATCACCCGCAAGGGCTCGGTGTTGGACGCCGCTTTTCCTGCGGCCGTGGTGGCCGGAGGAAATGTGGAAATGTCCCAAAGGATCGTGGACGCGGTCCGAATCGAGACCCCCGGAGGTGGCGGATATGGGGCCCGCTAAAGCCGCCCCCGGTGACCAGGCGGCCGCCTGTCCTCCCCTGACACGGGAAATCCCGGGGCGGATCCTCGGCTTGTGCTCCAAGGAGGGGATTCCGGGCAGGCGGATGACATGTCCGCATTGCTCCACCGCGACCCCGGTGCGGATTCGGAGAGGTCGTGAGGACGCCGGGTGCATGGCTCGCGCGGAATGGGAGGTTGGAAGGCCGGCGGCGGTTCTGTGGGGGAGGAGGGCCCGAAGGCCCCCCGGGATTTGAACAGGATATCATGCTGAAAATCGGCGACTTGGATCTTGAAAACCCCTTGATCCTCGCTCCCATGGCCGGGATCACCAACCTGCCGTTTCGTCTCCTGGCCAGGCGATGCGGAGCTGCCATGGTAATGACCGAGATGGTGAGCTCCTTTGGTCTGGTTCGGGGGCAGCCCAGGACACTGAAATACCTGACCTCTCGTCCGGAGGAATCTCCCTTGGGCGTTCAAATCTTCGGGCAGGATCCCGGAGTGATGGCGGACGCGGCATCCATGGCGGTTGACTTCGGCGCCGACTTGGTGGACATCAATATGGGGTGTCCCGCAAAAAAGGTCGTGAAAACGGGCGCCGGCGGGGCTTTGCTTCGGGATCTCGAAAAGGCCGCTCGAGTGATCCACGCCACCCGCAAAGCCGTCTCGGCGCCCCTCACCGTAAAGCTCCGTGCCGGATGGTCCGAA
>CAYVUX010000148.1:0-7746 GCA_964455075.1 uncultured Desulfobacteraceae bacterium
GCGTGGACTCTTTGTCATTGGGCACGATTTTCACCCAGTCGTTTCCTCCCTGAAGGATGCCCTCAATCTCGTCCAGGGGCAGGTCTTTTTTGAGTTTGACGGTCAGGCCCTGGCTGTGGCAACGCATGGCGCCCACCCGGACGCAGACCCCGTCTACCGGAATCGGGTCCTCCGTCTGGAGGATTTTATTCGTCTCCGCCGAGCCCTTCCATTCTTCCCGGGTCTGCCCGGATTCCATGGCCGAGTCAATCCAGGGAATGAGGCTTCCCGCCAAGGGAACCCTGAAGTTCTCTACGGGGAAGAGCTTGTGCCTCATCCGTTCTGTCACCACTTCATCCACGGCAATGGCCGAGCTGTCCGGATCGTCCAGGAGCTCCTTGCAGGCGAGTCCCAGTTCGGCGCTCTGGGACATCAGCTCTTTCATGTGTTTGGCTCCGGCGCCGGAGGCGGCCTGGTAGGTCATGGACGAAATCCACTCAATGTGTCCGGCGGCGAAAAGACCGGACAGGGCCATAAGCATCAGGCTGACGGTGCAATTCCCCCCCACATAGACTTTCAGCCCGGAGGCGAGACCGTTTTCGATCACATTCTTGTTGACGGGGTCCAATACGATGATGCTCTCGTCGCCCATGCGCAGGGCCGAGGCGGTGTCGATCCAGTAGCCGTCCCAACCCGTCTTTCTCAACTCAGGATAGACAGACTTCGTATAGCCGCCGCCCTGGCAGGTCATCACAATGTCCATGGTGGAGAGGAGGTCCACGTCATAGGCATCCTTGAGCGGCGGAATGTCCATCCCCACATCCGGGCCCTTGCCTCCGACGTTCGAGGTGGTGAAAAAAGTGGGTTCGAACCCCTGGAAGTCATTTTCCTGCCTCATACGTCCCATGAGGACCGAACCAACCATCCCACGCCATCCGACAAAAGCTATTTTCAGCATTGTAACCCCCTTCTCACTTTACAAAAAGTTCCCGTTCCGGTTTGAAGCGCAATTATATCCGAATCGAAAAAAAGATTGAACCCCCTGGAGCAAAAAGTCTATCAACCGCCGACCATTTCGGGGAAGACCTCGGAAATGGATGCATGTACGACCAGGTCTGCGGTGGCGTCCAGGGGGGTTGCCTCCCGGTTGATAATCATGAGCCGGGCCCCGCTTTGGGAGGCGTGAAGGGGTACGGACGCTGCGGGATACACCACCAAAGATGATCCCATCGCAATGCACAAGTCGCAGCTTCCCGCAAGTTCGAAAGCCCTCTCCATTTTTTCCCTGGGCATGGCCTGGCCGAAGGAGATGGTCTCCGGCTTGAGGATGCCGGAGCAGGTATCGCAATAGGGAACGGTTGTCCCCGAGGCCACGCGTTCCTGGATAAGGTCCCTTGAGTATTTCTCGCCGCAATTGAGGCAGGAAACCGAAAAGGCCGTTCCATGGATGTCGAGGATTTTGTCTAGCGAGTTCCCTGCCTTGAGGTGGAGGTTGTCAATGTTCTGGGTGACTATGGCCGAGAGCTTTCCCATGTCTTCCAAGGCCTTGATTGCCAGATGGGCCCGGGTGGGCTGCGCATCCTTCATGGTGTCATAGAATTCGGTGCTCATCTTCCAGTATTTCTCTCGTGCGTGCTCGCTGGAAACGAACCGGTCGAAGTAAAAGTCCGAAGGGTCGTACTTGCTCCAGATGCCCCCCGGACTCCGAAAATCCGGAATCCCGGACTCTGTGCTCAAACCTGCGCCTGTGAACACCAGGATGCGTTCGGCCTGGCCACTCATTCGTCTTCCCTGTGCGGTCTGTGTTTCCATGCGGCTTCCTTCCTTTTCCTGGTCGCGGTAAAATCATGCCGGAATCTGCCCGGGGCCCCCGATGGCCCCGAGTTTCCGCATCACCTTACAACACCTAACTTAAGACATCCACCGGTCAATGGAATCCTCTTTGCGTAATCCAGCTTTTTTACTGGAAATTTATGATAGAATTCTTATAATATATGTGGAACAATTCTCAATAAAAGAAAGGAATATGACATGTCGGAGACCAGGACCATTCGCCTGCCGAAAACCATGCCTCTCGTGGATCGCATTGCCATGGTGAGCCGGCAGATTTCTGAGTGGCTCGACTCCCTGGAAGAACCGTTCAACATTGATGCCGATACAATGCATTTGGCCAAAATGGAAGGAAACGGCAAGTACGTGTATCATTACATCATTGAGCGTTCGGCAAAAGGCCCGGAAAAAAAGCGGGCCGCCAGCCGACTGGAAGTAAAGGACGGCCCTGCGGGAAACTGAGCGCTACAGGTCATATGATCGGGAGTAGGGAATAGGGTGGCGGCTTGTGACTGAAGCCGACCAGTGCATTTTTATGCGTGGGAATACACCGGGAAGTGCTTTCAACAACCCTGAACGCGCATTGGGTGGAACAAGAGGAAGCCGCAGATACATGTCAAAATTGAACATGTTCTTTGTGCGGGCATGGCGGAACCGCGGTTTCGCTGAATTCACTAAGACAATGTATCGCTTGAATTTATTTACATAAGCGATTGTTTATTATATAATTTTATCCTTTCTTCACGGCTGGACGCCGGGGATCCAGCGTGGACACGCTTTGCCGGAGCCGGCAGCGACGCGCCCCCCAGACCGGAGGAGAGGAAGAGATGCATCAATGGTTTTTTTCCTGGTTCGGTGGTTGATTCTGACGGCGGCCATCACGGTAGCCGCCTATCTCATTGATGGGATTTCTGTGAGCGGGTTCTTCAGCGCTCTTTTCACCGCAGCCCTCCTTGGTTTCCTGAATGTGTTTTTCCGTCCCGTTCTCTTCATCCTTACCCTTCCGATCAACCTCATGACTCTGGGCCTCTTTACGTTGGTGATCAACGGCCTTCTCCTCATGATGGCATCGGGTGTGATCAGTGGATTCCGGGTGGAGGGGTTTTGGTCCGCGGTGGTAGGGTCGCTCGTGATCAGCCTCGTCAGCTGGATCTTGAACGGTTTGCTGCGATTCAGGAAACCCGGTGAAACGGGAAACGTGATCGAACTCGAGAAAGTGGACGAAAATCGCTGGAAATAGGCTCCCGCCATCCCAACCTCTCAATCCTCGAAAAACATCCGGAATATTCCTGCGGTTGAAATTGCCCGATTCCTTCACCTTGATCCTCCTGAGGCGGGACATTTCTCAAAGGCCTTTCTTAGGGGCAGCAGGAAGGAGGCCCGTGGCTCCCGAATGCCTTCTTGTTGGATTCTGCCAATCGGGCCAGGAATCTTCCCATGAGGCCTCTCGGTTTGAGAAACCTTTTCGGATTGCTTTCAAAGTATTGTTTGCAGCGCTCCTCGCAGAAGTAAAAAGTCACCCCATTGTAGATGGTGGCGAGACTCCTCTTGCTTCGCGGCACTTTCATGCCGCATACCGGGTCCACGGCTGTCTGTTCCCGGGATCTGTATTCGATCATGGTTTCACCTCCCAAAGGGCCTTCTTTGGCCGATGCTTCCTCCGGCCGGCGGGAGGGCCGAGAAAACCGGCCCTCCCGCCTGGCTTGCTGTTAATACCTACAGGCACCCCTTCCGCGGCCAAAGAATCCGCCAAACCCCCGGGCGGAGCCCTGCCTTCGGGTATCAAGGCCGATCTCGTTCGCCTGTCGTTTGTACTCGACGCTCTTCGCATCGATCTCCGAGCGGAGTTCAACAATCTCTTTGTTAAGTGCCCGCGCCTTCGCAGTGTCCGGATCGGGACTCTCAAGAAGGATATTGAGTTCCCGGTTCTTTTCCCAGAGCGCCCTTCTGAGCTGTTCGGTCTCATCGTAAAATTTCGTTTCGAGTTCGTGCATCCGTGCCGCCTGATCCTCTGTTAATCCCGGATACCCCGACCCGTAGTTGCCGTAGGCACCCGATTCACCGCCCCAGCGAGCCCCCATCATGGAGTGACCTCAGCCGGGACCCCAGGCGAAGACGGGAACGGCCAATGCAGACAAAATGATCGTTGCAAAGAAATATCCAAATAAACGTTTCATGGGAATGCCTCCTTCATGTGTGTTGTGTGGTTGTCTATAGTTAAAGCAAATACCGTGCCACAATGTGGTATAATGCATTTGCGCCCGCAATCCGGGCTCCCGGACCTTCCATCCCGGCAAAGGCAGGGGAGGCGGAAAGGAGATCAAGAGAAATTGGGCAGAAAATATCCACCGCCACGGAGCGAAAAACAGGAAGCGGGTAATTTGTATCCAGCGCTTGCCGCGAAAGGGATTTTGACAGCGCTGTTAAATGGGCTCACATATTGAAAATCTTTTCCGGTTTTGCTAAATTGTCATCCACATTCCGCTGGTCTGCTTCGAGAACCCAAAAAATGGACAGCTGAGGCCGCCATGCCCGCACCATCCCGGGTAGTTGAACTGACAGAAAGATTCGGCTACAACCTCGATTCCTACAAGAAAGGGCCGTATAACGAGACCCAGGTACGCCTGGAATACATCAACCCGTTGATGGAAGAGCTGGGTTGGGACGTCAGAAACAAAAAAGGGTACTCCGAAGCATACAAAGACGTGATCCACGAGGATGCCGTCAAAGTAGGAGGCCTTACCAAAGCCCCCGATTATTGTTTCCGTGTCGGCGGAACCAGAAAATTTTTCCTGGAAGCAAAAAAGCCGTCTGTAAACGTAAAGAAAGACACTCACCCCGCCTACCAGCTTCGGCGCTACGCATGGAGCGCCAAGCTCCCTCTCAGCATTCTCACGGATTTTGAAGAATTCGCTGTTTATGACTGCCGCGTAAAGCCGGTCAAGACAGACAAGGCCTCGAATGCGCGTATCGTGTACCTCAGCTATGAGGATTACATCGACCAATGGGACGAGATTGCCGGGATATTCTCTCGCGAAGCCATACTGAAAGGCAGTTTTGATAAATATGTAGAATCAAAGCGAGTGAAGAAAGGCACTGCTGAGGTTGACGCGGCCTTTCTCGAAGAAATTGAGCGGTGGAGAGATCTTCTTGCAAGGAATATTGCACTCAGGAATCCATCGCTTTCCCAGAGAGAACTCAATTTTTCAGTCCAAAAAACCATAGACAGGATCATATTCCTCAGAATCTGTGAGGACAGAGGCATTGAAATCTATGGCAGGCTTTTGGCTCTTCGAAATGGAGATAGGGTTTACAAGCGGCTTTTCCAACTTTTCCGAGATGCGGATGCCCGCTACAATTCCGGTCTTTTCTATTTTAGAAAAGAAGAGGGGCGTTCTATAGATACGGATTCCCTCACGCCCGGCTTGGCCATTAATGACAAGGTTCTCAAGGATATCTTGAAAAGCCTTTATTATCCGGACAGCCCCTATGAATTCTCCGTCCTTCCAGCCGACATTCTTGGCCAGGTCTATGAAAGGTTTCTCGGCAAGGTTATCCGGCTGACTCCTGCGCACCGTGCCGTCATCGAGCTCAAGCCGGAGGTAAGGAAGGCCGGCGGTGTCTATTACACGCCCACTTACATCGTGGACTACATCGTCAAAGAGACAGTCGGGAAACTTGTCCAAGGGAAGAAGCCAGGGCCTCGCGGTGCTGTCAGCAAACTCAGGATCCTTGATCCTGCCTGCGGTTCCGGCTCTTTCCTTCTCAGCGCTTACCAGTACTTATTGGACTGGCATCGCGACGAGTACGTGAAGGATGATCCGGTCAAATGGGCAAAGGGAAAGAATCCCCGCCTGTACCAGAAGTCAGGTGATGACCGGCGACTCACCACTGACGAGCGGAAACGAATCCTGCTGAATAATATCTACGGAGTGGACAAGGACGATCAGGCGGTTGAGGTCACGAAGCTCTCTCTCTTGCTCAAGGTCTTGGAAGGCGAGGATGAAGAGACGATCCAGCGCCAGCTCTTGCTCTTCCAGAAACGTGCTTTGCCCGACCTCGGCAATAACATCAAGTGCGGCAATTCCCTGATCGGTTCTGATTTTTACGATGGCCAGCAGGGGAACCTGTTTGATGAGGACGAGATTTACCGCATCAACGCTTTTGATTGGGAAAAGGAATTTCCCGATATCATGAAGAGTGGTGGGTTTGATGCGGTGATAGGGAATCCACCGTATGGTTTTCATTTCAGCCCAGAAGAAACAGCCTTTCTTTCAGAAGTCTTTGAAGTTTTTGGTACTATCTCTGACCCTTACGTTGCTTTCATTGAGAGAGGCCATAATCTTTTAAAGCAGAAGGGATGTTTCGGCTTTATCATTCCTTCTGCTTGGTTGGGTGGGCCTGCATACAATTCAATTAGAAAATACTTGATGAGATATTGTATCGAATCCTTAATTTTACTTCCTTTTGATGTTTTTAAGGATGCTTATATTGATACCGTTTTGTTGACTACTTACAAGAACCCATTAACGTCGGGTCATAATGTCCGGGTATACGAATATCCTAAGAGAGAAAAAGTCTTTTCGATTGATATAGCCTCTCTCCCTTATGCAGAGCTTTCCCAAAATGAGTGGCATGAAACTGAAGACTGTAAGTTCGTCCTGAATATTGGTGTGCTAAAGATTTTTGCAAAGTTAAGAAGCAGAGGCATTGACAGGCTGGGCGATATTGCGAGCATGAAAAGAGGGGTGCTTTTTGACAAAAGCCTATTAACCGAGAAAAAGAGCGGAGATAAGTCTCACCCTTATTTTGAGGGAGATGTTTATAGATACGTCCTCAACTATCGGGCTCCGAGATGGGTTGAATTTGGCCCAAAAATGAGAGAATACCCAAAGGATTTCAGTTGGTTTGATGGAGATAGGGTTCTCATGCGCCGTCTTGTAAACCGCCAACAGCGCATTATGGCAACACATATCAGTAGGACAGTGATAACGAACAAAAATCTATATGTAATCAAAACAAAAAGGGAAGAGTCTCTCTTATTTATTTTAGGCATATTAAATAGTGCCCTATTATCCAAATTATATCTTTCGCAGGTGAGCCAGGCGACAAAGGACGATTTTCCTCAAGTTACTATTAGAGACATCCTTTCTCTTCCGTGCCCATCTATTGACTTCTCTGATACCAACTCAAAAGACATGCATGACAAAGTAGTTATGTTAGTGGATAAAATGATTGAATTTAAAACGAAGATAGAAAAATCGATGACTTCTCAGGAGAAAACAGTCCTCCAGCGCCAAATCGAGACCACCGATCGCCGGATAGATAAATTGGTTTATGAACTTTACGGCCTCACGGATGAGGAGATTGAGCTTGTCGAGGCCGCCGGTGGCTAATCCGTTTTATTTCCGGAAAATGGATACCTAACGGTTGCCAAATAGAAATCGTTCCCCTGGTTTTCGCGTCCTTATATCTTTGAAAAGGAATGAGAAATCGTGGCATTCTGATTTTGGCCTGACATCGCTCTGCAGAGAGGACGCTCCGACCATCCTGTAGGAGCGGGCTTGCCCGCGAACAAGCTTTGGGCGGGTGACTGAGGCGGCTTTTGGTTGCGAAGGAAACCGGGTTGCCTGCTTGTAGAAGAGATTTTGCCGGGAAGACCTTAGCGACCCCGGTGGCATTTCCCGGTTCGCGGCTGGCGCCGCTCCTACAGAAGCGCTTTCGAGTCCCTGTAGGGGCAAGCGAAAAATGTTCATTCCCCCCCTATTGCCTGTTCCGCTGAAGTCGGCCGCGGATTCCGCAGAGGATTGCGGCCGTCTCAGGATCGGAGTGCGGGACAGGTGGGGGGATCCAGAAAATTCACTCCGTCATTCCGGCGCGGGAGGCTGTGCTGCAGTTCGTCATCCCGGCCAAGTCCCGTGAAACGGGGCGCGAGCC
>CAYVUX010000149.1:0-7690 GCA_964455075.1 uncultured Desulfobacteraceae bacterium
GCGCGGCAGGAAAGACCTCATACCCCTGTTTGATGTCCCTGCCGATGGAGTCTCCCATGAACTGGAACAGTAGCTTATTTTTGAATCGGAAAATTCCATTTCACGCTGAACCAGGACAAAACAAATCCTCGATTTTTTGATCATAGCGTTCAGACCAGAGATGATGGCCGCCGACAGCATCGATTAGTTGCGCCGTTATGCGCACTCTTTCGCCTGAACGCTGAACGCTTCCCTCGAGCACATACCTTACACCAAGCTCCTCGCTTACCTGCTTCACTTTCACAGGTTTGTTCTTGTAGGTAAATGTGGAATTGCGGGCGATGACAAAAAGGCGTTGGTTCCTTGAAAGACTGGCTATGATATTCTCAGTGAGTCCGTCACAGAAATACCCTTGCTCGGGATCACTGCTCATGTTGTCAAACGGTAAAACAGCGATAGAAGGTTTTTCCGGCAAGGGGAAAGCCATTTTCTCCACGAAAGCGGGTTCTATCGGCGGTGCTCGGAAGGACAACCGCCAGACCGCTGCGGCCGCCAAAACGACCAGGAGAACTGCTCCGGCGATCACGGCATTGCGCCAGGTCCGGCCTACGTTTCTTTTGGCCTTGACCACCCGATGGGCCGCAGCGCCGGGAAAAGACAGCACCTTGTACGCCCTGATCGGCTTGTCGATGTTCTTGACCTGATGCTCGCCGAGGAATTCGTACTCGAGACCGGTCTTGCTCTCTATGGAGTCATAGACCGTGCCGGATATGCAGATCTCCCCGGCATCCGCAAGGCCCTCCATCCGGGCGGCCACGTTCACCCCGTCCCCGCGTCCCCGTAGATCCGCGCCCCTTCCTCCAGCACATCGCCCAGGTTGATCCCGATCCGAAAGGACATCCGCCGGTTCTCCGGGAGTTCCTCGTTTCGCTCGGCGAGCTCCCGCTGGATTTCCACGGCGCAGTTCACCGCATCCACCACGCTCGTGAACTCGGCCAGGATGTTGTCCCCGGGAGAGTCCACCACCCGGCCCCGGTACTGCTGGATGAGATGCGTCATGGCCGTGCGGTAGGCGGTGACGGTGCGGACGGTGGCTTCCTCGTCCTCCCTCATGAGGCGGCTGTAGACCTCCACATCCGCGCTCAGGATGGCGGAAAGCCTTCGGGTAAGGCCCTCGGTGTTCACGCCAGATCACCTCCCTCAAAACAAAAAACCTCCTGGCAGACAAAGAAATCCGCCGGAGGCTCAACTTGCGCCGCCTTCTGGAGAAATAAACCCACGACTTCCTCCCAGAAGGTTAAATTGCGATAGGGGCTTTCCGGGCTAACAAAACTGGATGCTGTTCAATTTTATTGAGAGCCAAAAAATGGACAATGTCAAGCCGAATCGAAGGGGCGTCGGCAAGGGAGATGACAACCTGGAACAAGAATACGGAAGCAAGAAGGACGAAGATTGGCGGCTTCACCAGTGTGGCAGGGCAAGAAGGCTTATGAGCAGGATTATCAAATTCGCGGTATTTGAAGGGTTGCAAGACCCATTCAGCTATCCGCCCCATTACAGAGATAAAGGAAAAGCTTGCAACAGGTCGCACTAATATTTTAATATATTCAAAATGTTGTTGAAATAAACCAAAAATCTGACGCTCAGTGCCTGGAGAGATAAAGCGACGGTCCAACTTGGCGAAAATTTCTGTCTGGTTGCAAGCATTTGCCGCACGGCGCAGAATCAATGGTTTGCCGACCAAAATGCAGTCGGAATTTGACCAACGAAAACCACGCAGTATTTCGACTACACAAGAAAACGTCACGACCGAATGCAGATTAAGGAGGATTGGATAAAGGCAGTTATTGAGAAGCCCGAAAAGATAGAAATTCAATCCGATGGAAGGATCAGAAAATGGGCCAGGATATCGGAAACGGGAAAATATTTGAGGGTTATCCTGCTTGAAGACGGCGAAACGGTGCACAATGCTTTCTTCGATAGGTCTTACAAGGAGAATAAAAGATGAGGGTAAAATATTTTTCAGACACGGACACCGCCCAAATAGAATTTACCGATAAACCCGTCTATGAGACGAAAGAGATAAGTGAGAATATTTATATAGATGTGGACGAAAGAGGAAATATTGTCAGCATGACTTTGGAACATGCAAAAGACAGCGCCGGGCTTTGGGAGTTCTCCTATCAGGAAATGTCCCACCAGACAGGATAGCAACCCCAACCAAGTGCCAGAAGTGGAAATATTTCGGACAAGACATTTGACCATTCTAGGAAAGGACGGCCCCGGTAGGCTGACGGAAAGCCTCTTCGTGAAAGACATCCGCAAAGAGGCCGAATGTCCGTTTCATTGCATGGCTTGAGTGCTATAATGAAGCAAAAAAATTGGAGTCTTACGAAGTATGATAAAAGACCGCGAGCTTTTCGCTGCATTTGAGCGGCAATGCACTCGATCGGAGAAGATGGACCATTCCGACGCCCTTCGGTTGTTTGAGGAGATGTGGAAAGAAGGCGTTCTGCTTGGGGTACTCCCCCTGAAAGATCCTCTTGAAGGCATCGAAGTGGACCTGCGGATTGCCCGGATCCTCAACCATGTTTAAGACCCTCCTAACCACAATCTCTTGGCCAGGGTCGTTGTTGGCCAGTTGGCCAGGGTCGGACCAAGCCAACCGGTTGATTTTCAAGGGCTATCATTTCAAAATTCGGAGATGTGAGCCCTTAAACGGTCTTTTTCATGGCCAAAAATGCCCTTTTAAGCCCTTCAAGTCACAACTTCGGCAGCAGGGCTCTTCACGCCCGAGGGCATGGCGGGCAAAGTCTTTCCCGTCTGTCCACCAGCCGTTGCATTTGATCGTGTATCTGTCAACCGTTTGGGTTTGACCCCCTGCCGTATCTCCCCTGCCCGACGGGGACCGGGCTATTCCATGCAGTCCATCATGTCGTATAGGGCGTTGAAAACATCCGTAGATCGAAGGATCCCCACAATCATCGAACCCCGGGTGACAAGGAGGCTGTGATGACTTCCCATGACAATTCGGTGCATGGCGATGTTCATGGTGTCGTTTTCGTCCACGAACTCCCCTTCCGAGGGGACTTGCATGATATCGACTACCCGCCGCTGTTCCATGGTCTGGCACAGGGTTTCCACAGGCTGATCCCACAACTGGAACTGTTCGCGAATCGTCTTCAGCATGCGCGTAGTCAGGCGGGAACGAGCGATCCACAAATCTTCGCCGACCTCGGCATAGCGGGGTTCCAGGGCCCGTATGATATCAATCTGGCTCACTCGGCCCACCGCTCGTTTGTCGGCGTCGATCACCACAAGCGAACGGTGCCGATACGGGCTGTCGCCGTACTGCTTCTTGTCGTTTTCAAGAGCTCGAAGAGCTTCTTTCAGCGTGGCCTCCTTGGACACGGTGGCGTAGTCCGAAAGGGGCACCATCAGGTCTTTCACGGATTTGGTCTTCATGGAGTCATCTCCTCAATGGGGTAGTAGGATCGAAAGGGGCCATCGGCGATAACGAAAGCGCCGGGAACTCCAGGCAGCTTTTCACAACAGGGACTTCTTGAACGACCCGTTTCACTGCGCGATGCTTACGCCGGTTCGATAAGCCTGCGTTCGGCCAAAAAAATCGAGAACCCCCCGTTGCCGGAGTCGGTTCTCATGGTGTAATTTAGAGCCCGGCACGCCATCTGTCAAGCAAAGGGCGTTTTCGGAGCCACCGCCCTCGACATTTGTCAAGACAAACCCATCTCGCCGTTCCCCTCCCGGCATGACAGGGCTCGCGTACCCGTACGTTGACAAGCCCTCCCCCATCCTATACATTCACCAAAACGCCTTCAGCATGCCGAAATGCCGAACGATTCGACGAGGACGCTGTCCTTTTAAGTGACCGCAGGGGCACGTGCTCCTCCGACCCGAGGCGATAATGGACAACGAGCTCGGCATCGGCAAGGGCCCCCCGGACGGAAAGCCGATGAACGTTACGTTTCCCCACCTTGGGAGCATGTACATCTTTTGCAAGGCCATTGCGGAGACCGCAGGCATTCCCTATGTCCTGCCGAAACCCACGTCCAACCGGACGAGGGAAATCGGGGAATATGCGACCAACGAGTCCGTCTGCCTTCCTCTTAAGCTCATCCTGGGGAACTTCGTGGAGGCCCTCGAAGACGGGGCGGACACCATCGTTATGGTGGGAAGCGGTCCTCCCTGCCGCCTGGGCCTGTACGACCGGATCCTGAAGGGGGTCCTCCGGGACATGGGATACCGTTTCCGGTGGCTGACGATCCCCGGGATGTTCAACTGGCAGGCATTTCTCCAGAATCGCGAGGAAACCCGGGAACTGAAGAAGGAATTGAGTCCTTCCAATTTTGCCAGGTTTCCCTTTGCCCTTTTCATGGGGTGGAAAAAGATGATTTGGTGCGAGCGCCTGGAACGAACGGCGGCGTCCATGAGGGCCGCCGCCCGCCACCCGGCCGAAGTGGACGGCATCGTTGCGCGGGGCCTCGAGGCCCTGGACCGTGCCGACGGGCCCGGTCCCGTGGACAGGGCAGGCCGGGAAGCCGAGGAAGCGCTCCTGGCTGTCGAAGGAAGAGTGTACAGGACCCCCCTCAAGGTGTACATGGTGGGAGAGCTCTACACGGTCATGGAGCCTTCCATCAATATGGACATAGAGCGCCGCCTCGGAAACCTGGGAGTGAAGGTGGAAAGGGGAGCTTACTTCAGCACCCACATTCGGAGGGGGTCCAGGCTTGACCGCGGAATGCTCAGGGAGCGCCAGGCACTCCTGCGCGTCTCAGAGCCTTACCTCCGGTACGACGTGGGCGCCGAATGCAACTTCTCTGTGGCGGAAACCCTGGTGGCCGCGAGGCGGGGCTATGACGGCGTGGTCCACGTTTACCCGTTTTCCTGCATGCCCGAGACGAATGCGGCGGCGGTCCTGTCGGCCATGGGTCCGGACATCAACATGCCGGTGCTTTCCGTGGTGATCGACCGTCAGGACATGGGGCTTCGCATAGACACCCAGCTCGAGGCCTACGTGGACATCCTCAAATGGCACAGGAGAGAAAGCATCCTATGAAGGTGGGGCTTCCCGAGGAGCTGCTCCATCTCGAATGGATGGACGCGCTCAAGGAAACGATAGACGGTTTTCTACCGGGCATCCAGTGGATGCACCGGTGCGCTGAAGAAGGCCTGCACGCCGTATTCATGGAAGGGGATGCATGCTATCCCTTCAAGCAGATGGTACGGACCGCCCTGCGCCTGGCGCCCCGCGTGGACGCGCTTCTTGTCCCCCGGGTCACGGGAATGGACGGGTACTTCACGTGCCCTAATTTTCGGGCTCTTCCGGATATGGTTCGGCTCCACACGGACAGGTCGCCTTCCATCCCCAAGGCACGCATTTCGGCCCCGCTCATGGATGTCAAAAGCGAAGGAGACGTGTACTCTTTGGCGCGCTCGGTTGCCCGGGAGCTCGCGGATGGGGTCCCGCTGAGGGGCTCTCCCCTGCTTCCAAGCAGGAAGAACGTTCCCGGGCTCGCGACCCGGGACATCTCGCAGGCGGTGGCGCTGATCGGCCATCCCTATGTCCTTCGCGATCCCCGCCTCAACAGCGGCGTGCCGGAGATCCTGCGGGATGGCGGCTGCGAGACGATTTTTGCGCAGGACATCCCTTTCAAGGAGCTGGACCGCCTCTCCAGCGGGAGGGACTTCTACGCCAAGACCCTTTACTGGAGGGCGGCCCGCGAAATCCTGGGAGCCTATCTTTACTTCACCCGCGGGCAACGTCCCGCGGGCGTTGTTCAGTTGGCGGCCTTCAATTGCGGAGTGGAGGCCCTCATCCGGGTGGAGCTGTCGGCACTCCACAAGCGGGTGACGGACGCCCCGCCTTTCATGGTTCTGGTGTGCGACGAGCACACCCAGCGGGATCACGTGGTCACGAGAATCGAGGCGTTTCTGGACGTGGTTTATGGCATCACGGCGGACAGACATCTTTCTGGGCATTGACCTAGGTTCGGTAACCACCAAGATGGTCACCCTCCGGGCGGACGATCTCGCCATGGTCGACAGCGTCTATCTCCGTACCCACGGGGATCCACTCGCGGCCATGCGGGCTCTCATGAAGAGACTGAGCGACCACCCTTTGGGGCCCCGCGTAGCGGCTGCCGCCACCACGGGGAGCGGACGCACCCTGGCCGCACGGCTCTTGAACACTCCGATCATCAAGAACGAGATCACCACCCACACCCTGGCCGCAGCCAGGACCCTGCCGGAGGTGCGCACCATCGTGGAGATCGGCGGGCAGGATTCCAAAATCATCCTCGTAAAGAACGGCCTGGCCGTGGACTTCGCCATGAACACCGTGTGCGCGGCCGGCACCGGTTCGTTCCTCGACCAGCAGGCCGGCCGCCTGGGCATCCGGGTCGAGGATATGGGACATCTGGCCCTCTCCTCCGAATACCCCGCTTCCATTTCCGGACGATGTACGGTCTTCGCGGAGACCGACATGATTCACAAGCAACAGATCGGCACGCCCCTCAACGATATCGTGGCGGGGCTCTGCCGGTCTCTTGCGAGGAACTACCTCGCCACCGTGGCCCGCGGCAAGGCGCTGCTTCCTCCGCTGGTATTCCAGGGCGGGGTGGCGGCGAACCAGGGCATTGTAAAGGAGCTGGAGGTGCAGACGGGGTTGGAGATCCACGTGAGCCCTTATTACGGCGTTGCCGGGGCATACGGTGCGGCGATTCTGGCCTCCATGGCCCGCAGCCCGCAGGAGGATTTTCGCGGATTCGAAATCCTGGAAAAGGAATTCCGAATCGGGAGCTTTGTCTGCAGGAAGTGCGAGGAGGCCTGCACGGTTTTAAGACTGCATCGCGACGGCAAAGCCGTCTCCTTCTGGAACGACCGGTGCGGCTTGTACTCCCAGGGGAAAACGGGTTCGGGTTCCGGCAAGAAGAACTGAGGGCGGGAAATGACTGAAGGGCCGGACGTCATCGTGCTTGGGGCGGGGATAAGCGGCCTGGTCTCTGCGGCCCTTCTGGCAACCCGCGGCCTGCGGGTCTGCGTGCTGGAGAAAGGCGCCTCCGCCGGAGGGTACGTGACCGGCTTTCACCGGAGAGGCTTCTGCTTTGACGCCACGGGAGCGTTTGTTTCCGCGTGTGAACCCGGAGGGGAGTTCTCCCGGATTCTGGATGCCCTGGGTATCGAACGGGAACTTTCCTTTCTTCCCATTGGAACCGTCTGGAACATCTACCCCGACTTTTCTCTCCGTCTCAACTATCAGAACCCCGCCGCGTACCTTGAGGCCCTGAAAAGGGAGTTTCCGGGGCAAGAACGGATGCTCAATGCCTACGGAGCCCTCACGGAGCGCCTGGGACGGGAATTCATGGGATTCGAGAAAGCCTCCACGGTCCGGAAAATGCTTTTTCCGCTCTTTTTCCCCACCCTTCTCCGTTACGCCCGGAGATCTCACGCGGACGTCCTCAACCGATTCTTCAAAGACGACAAAAGGCCGGCGATGGCCCTTTCCGCGCTGCCCACCACTCTGCCTCCCGGCAAACTCTCCTACGTGTTCGTGGCCGTCCTCTGGGCCAAGGTCCTGCACGGCGGCGTCTTCTACCCCCGGGGAGGAATGAAGTCCCTGGCGGACGCCCTGGTCCGTGCAATCCGGAAACACGGCGGCGCGGTGGAAACCGGGGTCGAGGCCGCTGAGATT